>CAYUQW010000014.1:0-15887 GCA_964446985.1 uncultured Flavobacteriaceae bacterium | reverse complement strand
AAATTGCCCAACGGAATGACCTATTACATCAGACGCAACAAAAAACCCGAGAAAAAAATGGAACTCCGGCTGGCGGTCAAAGTCGGATCGGTAGTGGAAGACGACGACCAACAAGGGCTGGCGCATTTTATGGAACATATGAATTTCAACGGGCTCAAACATTTTCCCAAGAACGAACTCGTAGAGTTTCTCGAAAAAATGGGCGTTCGCTTCGGTGCCGACCTGAACGCTTTCACCTCCTTTGACGAAACGGTGTATATCTTGCCCATTCCCCTGGACAAGCCCGAAAATCTGGACAAAGGCTTGCTCGTTATCCACGATTGGGCGCATTTTGCCAATTTGAGTGACGACGAAATCGATAAGGAACGCGGTGTTGTTTTGGAAGAATACCGTTTGGGCCTCGGAGCGGAACAACGGATGCGTAAAAAAACCATTCCGGTATTGTTGAAAGGATCGCGCTATGCCGAACGTTTACCTATCGGAAAGAAAAAAATCCTGGAAACTTTCCCGCACGACGTGTTGCGACGTTTTCACCGGGATTGGTACCGTCCGGATTTGGAAGCCGTCGTGGTCGTAGGTGACATCGATCCCGATCAGGTGGAAGCCAAAATCAAAAAAATGTTCGCGGACATCCCTCCGGCAAAAAATCCGCGCAAAAGAACTTTCTACAAAGTGCCCAATCATCCCGAAACGCTGATTGCCACCGCCTCCGATCCCGAAGCGGGATTTAATTCGGTTCGCATTACCTATAAAGACCGTAACGATTACGTCAAACCCGAAACGGTAAACGATTACGTTGACTATCTGAAAACCTCGCTGTTTTCCAAAATGCTCAACAATCGTCTGGACGATATCAAGGAATCGGACAATCCGCCGTTTACTTTCGCCGGCGTTTACCACGGACTGCTCGTAGGCGTAACCAAAGAATCTTTTAACGCTTATGCCTATACCTCGCCCGGCAAACTGAAAACCGCACTGGAAACGCTGTTGCGCGAAGCAAAAAAAGTCAAAGAATTCGGTTTTACGCAAGCCGAACTCGACCGGGCCAAAAAGGAAATGATGGCCGATATCGAACAAGCCTACAACAACCGCAACACAACCGAATCGTCGGAATATGCCTGGCAATATGTTTGGAATTTTGTCGAAGGCGAACCTATCCCCTCGGTGAAATGGGAATATGATATGTATAAATTTTATATGCCCAAAATTACTTTGAATGATGTCAATGCCCTGGCAAAAAAATACATACACAATGACAATCGCGTCATTACCGTAACCGGCAAAGGACCCGCCGATAAGCCGCTGCTGAGCAAAGAGGAAATAAAACAAATCATCGACAAGGTTGACCGGGAAAAAGTACAACAAACCCAAACGACGGAAGTAGCGAAAACTTTGATGAAACAAAAACCCGCACCCGGAAAAATCACCAAAACCGTAACGGACAAAAAACTCGGCACGGTAACCTATTATCTGGATAACGGTGCGGTGGTTACCGCCAAAAAAACCGGTTTCAAAAAAGACGAAGTCCGGATTTACGCCTACAAAATGGGCGGAAAATCCCTTCTTTCGGATGACGAAATACAAAAAACCGCTTTCGCTTTCCGGGGCATCGCCGAATCGGCCGGCGTGAACGGATACAAAAAAAGCGAAATACGCAAAATCCTCGCCGGCAAAAAGATTTCGGTCTATCCCTTTGTGGACGGAACTTCCGAAGGATTGTCCGGTAAAACACGCCCTGCCGATCTTGAAGCGTGGTTCCAATGGCAATATTTGATTTTCACTTCCTTGAACAAAGATCAAAAAGCTTTTGAAAGCTGGAAAAAACGTACGGCCGCCTTTATGGGCAACTTGGCCAATATGCCGCAATACAAATTTCTTATTGCCTTCAACAAATATATGCATCCGGACGACCCGCGGTATGTACCTATGGTTCCGACAAAAGAAGCCCTCGACAAAATCGATTATGATTTGGCCTACCGCAAATTCCGTGAATTTTTCGACGGCGGAACGGGCTTTCATTACTACATAGTGGGAAATTTCGATGAAAACAAACTGCCCGGATATATCAAAACCTATATCGGCGGTTTACCCAAATCCAAAACGCCGGCCAAATTTATCGAACGGCCCGATCATACGCGCAAAGGACACAACGAATTTGTCTATCACGCCGGAAAAGACCCGAAAAGTATGGTGATTTACCAGGCTTACGGCCCTGCGAAATACAATCCCGAAGAAAAAATGTACTTGAAAGCCGCCGGAGAAATTCTTTCCAACAAACTCATTAAACGCATCCGCGAAAACGAAAGTGGTGTTTACACCGTGAGAGCAATGGGTGGATTGGATAAATATCCGCACGAGAAATTCCGTCTCAGTATCATATTCCCTTGCGGACCGAAAAACGCCCGGCGTCTTGCGGGACACGCGATGGAAGAACTGAACAAATTGACGAATGACGGACCTACAACGGAAGACTTGCAAAAAATCCAAAAAAGCTGGACCGTTCAATTCGACGAAGATATCAAAACCAACAGCTTCTGGACCGACTATCTCAGCGATACGGATTATCTCGGCGCGGACAAATACCGTTTGTTCCGTTATAAAGACAAAGTCAATGCAATGACACCGGCCAAAGTCAAGGAAATTTTGGCCAAATATGCCAAAAACCCCGCCAATTCCGTAATGGGCATTTGGTATCCCGAAGGTTTTAACGATCAAAAATAATCCGGCATTTCCCGGACACAAAGCCGTTTCCCCGTGAAGCGGCTTTTTTTATATGTAATGAATCTATACACAGATAACTGCACAATTTTTCCTAACTTTAAGCATCCTAAAAACAAATTACTATGAAAAAAGGTTTACTTCTGCTCCTCTTATTGATCGGACTGACCCGTTGCGGCGAACTGCAACAGCTGGCCTCCAATATTCCGCAAGCCGATATGCTCGGAAATACCGATATTGCGCGTGCCCTGCAAGAAGCGTTGAACAAAGGCATCGATAAAGAAGTGACCACGCTGATGAAACCCGGCGGATTCTACAATCAACCCGATGTACGCATCCTTTTGCCCGAAGAATTGCAGACGGTGGACAAAACCCTACGAAAAATCGGACTGGGCAATTTGGCCGATGCAGGCATCAAAAAACTGAACGAAGCCGCCGAAACGGCCGTCAAGGAAGCCAAACCGATTTTTGTACAGGCCGTCAAGGAAATCACTTTCGACGATGCCAAAAAAATCCTTATGGGCGATAAACACGCCGCCACGCAATACCTCGAAAACAAAACCCGGCAGGCATTGTACCGGAAATTTTACCCCATCGTCAAACAATCTTTCCACAAAGTCGGTGCCGACGATTTATGGAACAAAATCATCACCCGCTACAACAGTATTCCCTTGGTCAAAAAAGTAAATCCCGACCTGAACGATTATGTTACCCGTCAAGCCCTCAAAGGCGTATACAAAAAAATCGGCGACGAAGAAGTAAAAATCCGCACCGATATCAATGAAAGAACATCCGATTTACTACGCAGGGTTTTTGCAATGCAGGACAAAAAGGAATAATTTTTGCTTGATTTCATTTCCTTATGAAGATGCATTCAATATGAAAAAAACCGGATTACTTATTGTTTTACTGATACTTTTCGCTTGCAACAAACAGGAAAAAGGGATAGATATAAGCCGTATTCATTTCACGGTTCAATCGCCCTACGGGGACCATTTTATTACGCATTATCCCGTGGCTTTTAAGGCCGTTGACGCCGACGGGAACGACATTACGAATGCCGTGCGATTTACGGTGAACGGCCAAAACATTGCAGGCGACACCATAGTTTTTGATAATCCGGGGCAATATACGGTTTCCGCCCGCTGGGATCTCGGCGGTGTTTTCAAGGAAAGCGATAACGAAATCAATGCACAGGTCATCGATCCGCGGAATACGACCCGCGCCGTCGTGGAAGATTTTACCGGCACCTGGTGTGTGAATTGCCCGCGCGTAACCTATCATCTCGAACAAGCTTTGCAACAAAATCCCCAACTGATTGCCGTAGCCATTCATAACCGCGGCTACAACACCGATCCTTTCCACTTCGACCAAGTGGGAACCCTAACCGCCGAATACAACATTACCGCATATCCGACACCGCTGCTCAACCGCCGCGAAATTTGGGACGAAGATCCGGCTTCAATCGAAAAATATACCCGTAAAAATCAGCCCGCAGGCATCCGTATCGAAAACAGCCTGAACGGAAATCAATTGTCTTTACGCGTGAAAGTGCGTTTTGATATGGATTTGTCGGCCGATACATTGAAATTGGTCGTTTATGCCCTCGAAAACAATCTGCACGCCGATCAAGCCAACACGACATCCTACTACGGCGGACAGAATCCCATCCCGGATTTTCGCCACGATCACGTACTCAGGTATGCTTTCACCGACGTTTTGGGCGATCCCGTTCCCCCGTCGGAATGTGCGTTTGACCATATTTACGAATGGAATTACAACGGCCCGCTTCCGGCCAACATTGCCGATCCTTCCGAAGCGGTTTTTGTCGCCTATCTCGTTAAAGGAAATCATCAAGCACATATTATCAATGCCAACAAAGCCGCCGTTAACCAAAATGCCGATTACCAATGAAAAGATTAAAGACCGGAATACATATTTTCTTGCTTTTGCCGATATTTCTTTTCGCAATCAACCTCAATGCACAAGGATTCGGGCAAAACAAAGCCATTTATAAAAATTTCGATTTCCGCGTTTACGAAACCGGACATTTCGACCTTTACACCTATCTGAAAAACGATACCGTACGTAAGTGGTATCTGAACAAAGCCGAAAGCTGGTTTTTGAAACACAAGCAAATATTTGTAGGCGATACTTTTCCTCAACGTATTCCGTTGATTCTCTATGCCAACCACGCCGATTTTCAACAGACAACGGCTATCAGCGGCGAAATAGGTGTCGGCACCGGCGGCGTAACCGAAGGACTGAAAACCCGTGTCGTCTTGCCGCTACGTCCGTCGCTCGGACAAACCGAACACGTTCTGGGACACGAATTGGTCCACGCTTTCCAATATAACCATATCAAGACATCGCCTTATTTGTCGTTTCGCAATATGATGTACGTTCCGCTTTGGGCAACGGAAGGAATGGCGGAATATCTCTCGCTCGGAAGGGTGGACGCCCATACGGCCATGTGGATGCGTGATGCCGTCCTGCACGGATTTTTCCCGCGCTACAAGGATATGTACAAGCCCAAATATTTCCCTTACCGGTACGGACAAAATTTCTGGGCCTTTTTCGGCGGTACTTACGGCGACGACCAAATCGTCCGGCTTTACGACGGAATGTTACAAACCGGCCCCGAACATGCAATGGACAGCATTTACGGGATTAAAATCGATACCTTCTTTCAGCGTTGGAAAACCGCCAACGAATTGTACTACAAGCAATTCCTCAAAGGACGGGATACCGTGGCAAAAGGCCGTATGCTGTTCTCCGACAAAAACGCCGGCCGTATCAATATTTCGCCTTCCATATCACCCGACGGCAAGAAAATGATTTTCCTTTCCGAAAAACAAATCATCAGTCTGGATTTATATCTCGCCGATTTGCATACCGGTAAAATGAAGGTTATCGGATCGCGCACGGTGAACAACCATATCGATGCCATCGATGCCTATGAAAGCGCCGGAACCTGGTCACCGGACGGAAAATACTTCGTCTTTACGGTTTTCAAGCAGGGAAAAACCCAGTTGGCCGTGGTCAATATTGCCAAACGGCGCGTGGTGAAAACATGGAAGGTCAAAGGATTGGAATCTTTCTCCAATCCCAAATGGTCGCCGGACGGGAAAAATATCCTGCTGGTGGGCCAACAAAACGGACAAACGGATTTGTTCCTCTACAATGTCGCCTCGAAAAAGGTCAAGCAAATCACCAACGACCTCTATGCCGAACTGATGCCTTCGTGGTCGGCCGACGGGAAAAAAATCGTTTTTTCCACCGATTATTATTACATCAAGCACGATATTTATCCTTCGCATTATCATCTCGGCATATTGGATATCCGGACCGGCACCAAAACCTATCCCGGCGTTTTCCCCGGTGCCGACAATCTCAACCCGCTGTTTTCACTTGACGGACAAAGCATCTATTTCCTTTCGGACCGCGAAGGATTCCGCGACCTGTACCGCTATGATCTCACCGGCGGAAAAATTTACCAATTGACCCGTTTCTTTACGGGCATCTCCGGCATTACGCAATTTTCGCCCGCCATCGATATCAATCCGTCGAACGGCCATATCATTTACAACTATTTCGACAAACACGGCTATCAGATAGCTTCGGCGGATCCCGGAAAATTACAAGCCGTCGAAGTACAGCCCAACGATGTGCATCGCGAAGCGGCGGTTTTGCCTCCCAATATCGATTTTGTCCGCGCTATGGCCCGGTTGCGTAAAGGACAGCGGCCCAAATACGGTTTGGTGGACGCCTTGCTGCGAACAAGATTCGACTCTTTGAATATTGTCATCAAAGAAAAACCCTACAAACCGCATTTCAAACTGGATTATATCAGCAATCAGGGTTTCGGAATGACCACTTCCATTTACGGAACGGGATTCCAAGGCGGTGTCAATATGATTTTCAGTGACATACTCGGTAAAAACACTTTGATGACGGCCCTCTCGATGAACGGCGAACTATACGATTTCGGGGCTATGGGCTTGTATATCAATCAAGGAAAAAAACGCCAAGTGGGCGTGTATCTTTCCCATATTCCCTATCCGAATTATATGTACGGATACGATTTCGAAAATCACAACGGACAGGATTACTACATAGAGAAATTATACATCATACGTTTGTTCGAAGATAAAATCGGGCTGTTCCGCACCTGGCCTTTCTCCCGTACACAACGTTTGGAAGCCGGCGGGTCCTTTGCCCGTTACTACTACCGCATCGATTCGTACAATTATTTCTATCCCTACGACTCGGTCAGCAACTCGGTTTATCCGCAAGTGGTTCATTTCGAACGCCGGAAAGAACGTTCCCCGAAAGGTTTCAATTTGGGCGAAATCAACGGCGCTTACGTAACGGACAACTCCGTTTTCGGTATGACCGCACCAATGAAAGGTATGCGCTCGCGTATCGGATTGCAACGTTATTTCGGATTGCTCAATTTCTACACCGGTACCGCCGATTTCCGCTATTATCTGTATCGTGCTCCCGTCACCTTTGCCGTTCGCCTGATGCATATCAACCGCTTCGGGAAATATGTCAATCAATCGCGGTTTCTCTACCCGATGTTTATCACCTACGATTACTTCATTCGCGGATTCAACTACAACGTGCTGTCGGAATATGCCCAACGCTACAATCCGAGTTTGAGTTTGAACGATTTATACGGCAATAAAATATTCGTTTCCAATTTCGAAGTAAGATTGCCTTTTACCGGTCCCGAACGTTTGGCCTTGATCAAATCCTCCGTGCTTTTCAGCGATCTCAGCCTCTTTCTCGATGCCGGATGGGCTTGGAACGCAGGGGAAAAACCCGTTTTCGGCATTCCGCAACATCCCGGCGAACGTCAACTGTGGGCATCCACGGGTATTGCTTTGCGAATCAACCTTTTCGGACAATTGATCATTCAACCTTATCTGAGCACGCCTATTTCCCTGAAAAATTATCATCGATGGTCGTTCGGATTGAGTTTCTATCCCGGATTTTAGGTTAAACCTTTCCGATGAAATCATATCCAATTACAATCGGGAACATAAGCGGTACAATAATAAATTTATGTCCGTTGCATCGGGGATTTTTTTGTAACTTATCGCACATAAAAACCGGAATATGAAAGGCCGTATTGCATTGTTGATTGCCTTGATTTTGACGAGTATCACGCAAGCACAGGAACAATGGACGTTGCAACAATGTTTCGATTACGCCGTAAGGAACAATATCAACATGAAAATCGAAAGTTTGCAGGTGGACAATATGCGCCTGAATTATGCCGATGCCGCCTACAACCGCTTGCCGTCCTTATCGGCGGGAAGTCGCGCTATTTGGAATTACGGATTGACTCAAAACTTCACCACCGGGATTTTGGAAAATCAGACCGTATTCGGCAATACGTGGTTTGCCTCTCTGCAAATGCCCGTTTTTCAAGCATTCGGATTGCGATATGCCAAAAAATCCGCTTACTATCAATGGAAAGCCGAAGAAACCCAATGGGCAATCAGACGCAACGAACTCAAAGCCAATATCACCGGGGCCTTTCTGCAAACATTGATGACATATGAAAATTACCGGGCCGCCCAAGCACAATGGAAGGCCTCCGAAGAACAGGAAAAAAAGATGCGGGAACTAATCAAGGAAGGCTTGCGTCCCGAAGGCGATTTAAAAGATTTGCAGTCGCAAACGGCCAATGACTACCTGCGAATGATCCAAGCCAAAAATCAATGGCTTCTGGCCAAACTGAACCTGGCGCAACTCTTGGAGTTGAAAAATATCGACAATTTCGATGTGGATGTCGATCCCGGTCATTTTCCCGTTGACGAAAATCTTTTGCTCCGGAATCCCGAAGACTTGGTCCGTACCTATTACCCTGAGAATCCGGTGGGAAAAAAGGCCGGTTATAACGAACTCGCCGCCAAAAATCAAATAAATATGGCCAAAAGCCGGTTGTATCCGTCCTTGAACCTTTTTGCCTCGTGGAATTCACGTTTTACGGATCGCGAACGCATTGTCGGGGCGGAGATCGATCCCGATAACCCCTACCGCATTATCGGTATTACCCAAAACACTCACGAAAACGTGGTGGCGCCCAATTTCAAACGAATAACGGGACCGCCCGAACCCTATTTTGATCAGCTGAAAAAAAACAGCGGACTTTCCTTCGGGTTTTCCCTGAACATTCCCGTTTTCAGCGGATTTTCCTCGCGCCGCCGGGTGGAAAAAGCACGCATTCAATGGGAACAGGCCCGCCTGCAAAAAGAAAATGCCGAAAAAAACTTCCGGAACAATGTCTATAAACTGTACACCGATGTCCTCAATGCCCGGGAAAAACGCGATGCCGCCCGGAAAAACAAAGAAGCGGCGGAAACAGCCTACCGTTATGCCGTGGAAAAAATGAATCTCGGATTGATCAGCCCTTACGATTTGGCCAATAGCAAAAGCCGTAAGATCCAAGCCGAATCTCAATATATTTCTGCCAAATACGAATATCTTTTCAAACTGAAACTTCTGGAATTAACCCTCTTAAATCCGTAATGAGTTATGCGTAAAAAAACCAAATATATCATCGGCGCAGGCGTTCTTATCATATTGATTTTCAGTATATTGGCAAAAAAAGGCGTTTTCGGAAACGGACAAAAAGCCTTTCAAGTCCAAACAGAAAAAGTCAAACGTACCGGCATTACCGAAACCGTTATCGCCTCCGGACGCATCCAACCCGAAAAAGAAGTGAAAATATCCTCCGAAGTCTCCGGGGAAATCATCGAATTGCCCGTGAAGGAGGGACAACACGTCAACAAGGGCGACCTTTTGGCACGTATCAATCCGGATTTGTATCAATCGGCCTACGAACGTGCTTTGGCGGCATTATCCAATGCCAAGGCCAATCTGAATCAACAAAAAGTGCGCTTGCATCAGGCCGAAATCGATTATAATCACAACAAAACGCTTTATGCCAAAGGGGTTATCGCCAAAACCGACTTCCAAAAATCCGAAACCAACTATCGCGTTGCCCTTGCCGCCTACAAATCGGCACAGTATCAGGTAAAAAGCGCCGCCGCAGGCGTGAAAGAAGCCCGGGACAATCTGAAACGAACCACCATTTACGCCCCCATAGCCGGAACCATTACCCGCCTCAACGTCGAAAAAGGCGAACGCGTCGTGGGAACCAAACAAATGGCCGGAACCGAAATGATGCGCATCGCCGACCTGAATAAAATGGAAGTTCTGACCGACGTCAATGAAAACGATATCGTCAAGGTCAAGTTGAACGACTCCGCGCGAATCGAAATCGAGGCTTTCCCGGGAAGGAAATTTGCGGGCGTCGTAACGGAAATTGCCAATTCGGCCGAAACCGTCGGTACCAACACGGATCAAGTGGTCAATTTCAAAGTGAAAATCGCCGTATTGCATCAATCTTATGCGGATTTGCTCAAAGGAAAACCCGTCGATTATTCGCCGTTTCGCCCCGGGATGACCGCAACGGTGGAGATTATCACGAATAAAAAACCGGACGTTCTTGCCGTTCCCTTGTCGGCTGTCGTTATGCGGCGCGGAAAAGACGGAAAAGAACACGAAACCGTTTTTACGGTTAAAGACGGAAAAGCCTTTGAAAAACGTGTGGCAACCGGCATTCAGGACGAGGAAAATATCGAAATTGTCAGCGGATTATCCGAAGGGGAAACCGTTATCACCGGCCCCTACACATTGCTTGCCAAAAAATTGCATACGGGCGACAAAGTGGAAATCGGCAAAGAAAAGAAAAAACACGGAAGATTCCGCAAGTAACGGTAACGAAATGGTCTTGTTCAAACCTTATCGCCTGCCCGGCTTGGCCGAAAAAATTTTTCCCTCGGCATTATATCGCTTGCCGCATAAGGAAAAAAGAGTTTACCTGACCTTCGACGACGGCCCTACACGGGAAATCACGTCCTTCGTTTTGGAACAACTGGACCGTTATCAAGCCAAAGCAACCTTTTTCGTCATCGGAGACAAAATCGGAAGAAACTCCTCTCTGCTACAACAAATACGTAAGCAAGGGCATTCCGTCGGCAATCATACTTTCCACCATCTCGATGCTTGGAAAACCTCCGTGACCGATTATCTGAAAGATATTGAACAAACCCAAAAACATTTGGAAGCGACCGTCGGTCCCGTAAAAAAAATTTTCAGACCGCCATACGGACGTCTTACACCTCCGGCGGCACGAAAAATACGGCAGGCGGGATATCAAATCGTCTTATGGAAAATCCTTAGCTTGGATTATGACAAACGCATAAATCCCCGTGCATCCCTTCCGGTATTGAAAAGAAAAATCCAATCCGGCGACATCATCGTTTTTCACGACAGCGAAAAAGCCTATCCGCAATTGCGTATCATCCTGCCCGAATTATTAGATTTTTTGCACAAGGAAGGATATGGGTTTGAAACATTATAATTTTTTTATATTTGCACAAACATTAAATTATATCAACAATGAAAAAGTGGGTAAAAGAATTTAAAGATTTCATATCCGGCGGCAATGTGGTGGAATTTGCCGTAGCCGTGATTATGGCCGGTGCCATAGGTGCCGTAGTGAAAGGATTCGTCAGCCACATCGTGATGCCTTTTGTCAGTCACTTTATGGGCGGTGTCAGTTACAAAGATTGGAAATGGGTTTTGGATGAAGCTGTCGTGGAAAACGGCAAAGTCATCAAAGCCGAAAACGCCATTATGTACGGCGCCTGGATCGATACGATTATCAATTTGCTCATCATCGGTTTGGTGATGTTCCTTATTGTCAAACTCTATAATAACTTCAAGAAAAAAGAAGAAGAAGCCCCTGCGGCTCCGCCCGAACCTTCCAACGAGGAAAAATTACTGACCGAAATTCGCGATTTGTTGAAAAAATAATCTCCAAATCGTTTAAGGTCGAAAAAAAATTCGGGAAGTATTGTCTCATGGCGATACTTCCTTTTTTTGTAATTTTGGAAAAAAATTCGATGAACAGAATCGGCTCGCTTTTTATTTTTATCGGTATTTTGTTTATCGTTTTCGGATTGCTCTGGGGATTATTCGGAAATTTTTTTTCTTGGTTTGGCAAATTGCCGGGCGATATCCATATCCAAAAAGGAAATTTTACGTTGTATGCCCCTATCACCAGCATGATACTTATCAGCTTGATTATCAACGTTGTAGTTTATATCATATCGAAAATTTTACACTAAAATGGCTTCATTCCTCCGTTTCTTGATCAGCAAACGCTTTTGGAAAAACATCGGCTTGATGCTTCTGCTTACAATCGTAGGAATGGTCGGTTTGTTCTTTTGGCTGCTGCATTATACCCGGCACAATGAAAAGATCGGCGTACCCGATCTCAGCGGGACGAAAATAGCCAAAGCCGAACGCATTCTGCGCGAAAAAGGCCTGCGATTACAAATTATCGATACCCTTGCTTTCGACCCCGACATTCCGCCCTATGCCGTGCGCGAACAAAACCCTTCGCCGCAAACTTATGTCAAACCCGGACGAACCGTTTATGTCAAAATAAACAGTGCCCATTACAGGAAAGTCACGCTACCGAAACTTCGCGGCATCACCGTTCGCCAAGCAAAAGCCATGCTTCACGCGCTCGGACTAAAAGTTGGTAAAACCGAGAAAAAACCTTATTTCGCCGAAGTTGTTTTGGATATCATTCATAACCGGGATACCCTAAGGTCGGGCGATAAAATTCCGAGAAATTCCGTCATTACGCTGGTGGTGGGTTCGGGCGAGCAAGCCTTCGATTCCGAATCCGTTCGTGATTCCATCCCGGCTAACGACAGCTTGCAAACCGGTAAAACGCCTCCGGCAGATGAATAAGGATTTGCCGAAAACACCCGACAGAGACGACTTATATGAACATTACCGCTTCGAAGTTTCCGGCGGTCAATCGCCCGTACGCATCGACCGCTATCTGACCGATAAAATCGAAGGTGTTTCCCGCAATAAAATCCAGAATGCCATCAAAGCGGGCAATGTGGTCGTCGGTGGCAAACCGGTAAAAGCCAATTATAAAATCAAACCCGGCGATATTATTCAAATCCTCTTGCCCTACGCACCTTACAGGGAATTGTTGAAGCCCGAACCGATGGATCTGGATATCGTTTACGAAGATGCCGATGTATTGGTCGTCAACAAACCGCCCGGATTAGTCGTTCATCCGGCCCACGGGCATTACAGCGGCACATTGATCAACGGCATTATCCATCACGTGGAAAACCTGCCCGCTTCCAACGGCGACGAAAGACCCGGATTGGTACACCGCATCGACAAGGATACGTCGGGACTGTTGGTGGTGGCCAAAAACGAATTGGCTATGAACAAATTGGCCAAGCAATTCGCCGAAAAAACAACCGAACGCAAATATATTGCCCTCGTATGGGGCGACCTCGAAAACGACGAAGGCACCATCGAAGCACACATCGGACGGCATCCGAAAAACCGCATCATGATGCACGCCTTCCCCGACGGATCCCAAGGAAAATATGCCGTTACGCACTATAAAGTTTTGGAACGTTTCGGTTATGTCACGCTGACGGAAGTACAATTGGAAACCGGCCGGACGCACCAAATACGCGTGCATTTCAAACACATAGGCCACCCTTTGTTCAATGACAAAACCTACGGCGGCGACCGTATCCTGAAAGGAAGTACGTTTGCCAAATACAAACAGTTCGTCGAAAACACCTTCAAAATCCTGCCGCGGCAAGCCCTACACGCCAAAACATTGGGGTTCCGGCATCCTTCCACCGGCCGCTTCCTCCGGTTTGATTCCGATATACCCGAAGATATGCAAAAAGCTATCGAACGGTGGCGGCGCTACACCGCAGGAAGAATATGAATCTTAAAAAAAATACCTACTTTTATTTTCAAAATCCGATTCCTTATGCTGAGCCGTAATTTTTACGATATTTTCAAACATATCAGCGAGTTCTACAAATTTTTGCTCATACTCGGATCAGCGCTTTTACTAACCTACTTTTTTCCCGACCAAAACAAATTTCCCTATCATTACAATTCCGGCAAACCCTGGATTTATCACGATTTGTACGCGCCATTCAATTTTCCCGTGCTCGCCGGCAAAGCCGAAATCAAAAAAGCCAGAGACTCCGTTATTGCAAACGCCCCGGTCATAGTAACGCCGGTTGCCGTGGATACATCCCGTATTTTCCGGAAAATTTTCCTTGATTTGACACAAAACGATTCCCTGCATTCCCTTGATACCCAAAGCAAACACCGTTTAAAACAATTTTTAACGAAAATTTACCGTCAAGGTCTTACGGACATCACCGATACGTCCGCCGCCAATAAAAAAATATTGATCAAACAAGGCAAAACCCTCTCCCCCGCCAAAGACGCCTATACCATTTCCCGCATCAAACGGGAATTGAAAAACATTTTCCCTTCGACCGGAACACGACAACAAATATTGGAAATCCTTTTTCAACGCCTCAAACCCAGCCTGATAACCGACAGCGGATATACGGAAAAATACAAACAAAACCTGTTGTCGCAAATCAATCCGCATACCAAAATCATCTACAAGAACGAACTGATCGTACGCAAAGGGGAACGCATCGGTCCGGAACAAATGCGCATCCTCGATTCCCTCAAAAAAATCTACGGAAAAGACACCCGCAACCATCTCATTGTATCGGCAGGCTATTTCTTTCTGGCGGTTTTTGTTCTGTTGATGGTTATCCTTTACTTCAAGTCCTACAAAAGGAATATCTTTTTGGATAACTCGCAATTAACATTAATCTTTTTCAATATTTTATTGATTGGTCTGACATTTTTCTCCGTGCAACATTATTTCCCTTCCTATATCTACGTCGTTCCTTTCGTCGTACTACCCATTATCATCAAAAGTTTTTTCGACCGGGAAGTATCGCTGGTAACACTCGGCGCTTCAATAATCATTATAGCACCGGGAATGTCATTTCCCTTTGAATTTGCTTATATCGAAGCCTTGGCCGGATTTGCTTCCATTATCCTCATTTCCGATCTGACCAGCCGGAGCCGTATTTTCAAGTCGTTGGGAGCCATCATTCTGATTTACATATTGGCTTATGTTTCCTATTATTTCATATTCTACGGAAATTGGAAAGTCCAGGAGCAGTATTATTTTATCTTATTCGTAATCAACGGATTACTGGCAGGCGCTTTGGTTCACGAACTTATATTATTGTTTGAGAAATTATTCAAAATCCCGTCGGACGTGGCCTATTTGGAATTGATGAATACGAGCAACAAATTATTAAAACAATTGGCCGAAAAAGCCCCGGGCACCTTCCAACATTCCTTGCAAGTGGGCAATTTGGCGGAAGCCATTGCCAAAGAAATCAATGCCAATCCGCTTTTGGTTCGCGTGGCCGCCTTATACCACGACATAGGCAAGATGAAAAACCCGAAATATTTCACCGAAAATCAATTGTCGGATGTCAACCCGCACGAAAATTTACCGCCGGAAGAAAGTGCCAAAATCATTATCAACCACGTCATAGACGGTATAGAAATAGCCCGGAAAAACAATATTCCCGAACGCATCATCGATTTTATACGCACGCATCACGGAAACGGTTTGGTCAAATATTTCTACACCAAGGCCAAACAAATGGGACTCAACCCCAATCCGGAGGATTACCGCTATCCTGGGCCTAATCCTTTCTCCAAAGAAACGGCGATTTTGATGATGGCCGATTCGGTTGAAGCCGCATCGAAAAGTTTGAAAAATCCCGATATCAAGCAATTGGACGAACTGGTGGAAAATATCATAAACGGTCAATTGCAGGACGGCTTGCTGATGAATGCCGATATAACGCTGAAAGAAATCAATAAGGCCAAGAAGGTTTTGAAAAACAAATTGAGAAGCATCTATCACTTGCGTGTTTCCTATCCGAAATAAACTATTGTCAGTGAAGGAAAAATTCTATAAATTTGCCACCGCAAACGGAGAGGTGCCGGAGTGGTAACGGAGCGGATTGCTAATCCGTGCACGCGAAAGCGTGTCCAGGGTTCGAATCCCTGTCTCTCCGCAAAAAAACCTCCCCGACAGGAAAGGCGGGAAGGTTTTTTTGTTCATTGACATAGCGGATTTTCCGGTCGTAAAAAACCTGTGCTGCTACATATTCACTTTCCGGAAT
>CAYUQW010000013.1:0-16028 GCA_964446985.1 uncultured Flavobacteriaceae bacterium | reverse complement strand
AAAACGCCCGTTCCCGAAGAATTTATGCAGGCTTGCGAACAGTATCGCTACAATCAGCCGGTTTTTATCATGCCGCCTTGGGAAGAAATCTACACCACCGATTTCGAACGATACGAAAATTTCAACCAAGCCCAATTAATTCACAACCGCCTGGTCAATCTCTATATGGAATTGGGATACTTCTTGATTTTTGTCCCTTTCGGAAGCGTCAAAAAACGGGCGGACTTCATCTTGGACGTGCTGGATAAATACGATTGACAAATTGCTGTGACAAACATATATCCTGGCAAAAACATGCCGGCATGACACCCGAAAAAATCTTAAAGCGCTACTGGAATTTCGACAGTTTCAGATATCCGCAACGGGAAATTATTCTCGATGCGGCCGGCGGACGGGACGTCTTGGCCGTATTGCCTACCGGAATGGGAAAATCCCTCACCTATCAGATTGCCGGACTGATGCGCGGCGGTATCACCCTTGTCATTTCTCCGCTGGTAGCTTTGATGGAAGACCAATCGGAAAACCTCAAAAAAAAAGGTCTCTTCTCGGAGGTTTTTGCCGGATTTCTGTATCCGAATGATATCAGACGAAAACTGGACAATGTCCGGAACGGCCCTTTTCATTTTATGTTTATCTCTCCCGAACGCTTGAAAAATCCCGTCATCACCGATTTTTTGGCACAACACAGACCGAATTTAATCGTCGTGGACGAAGCCCATTGCATCTCGGAATGGGGCCATGATTTCCGGCCGGATTATTTGCATATCAAAGACCTGCGAAACGATAACGAGGATATCCCCATCTTGGCTTTAACCGCCACAGCCACCAAAGAAACCGCCGAAGACATCAAAACCCAATTGGCACTGCGTAATCCCCGGGAATATTACCTGTCGTTTTACAGGAAAAACATCCGCTACGAAGTCATCGAAACGGAAGATCGATTTGTGCAACTACGCCGCTTGCTGGCCGGTGGCGACCCGGCTATCGTTTATGTCAATACACGGAAAAATACGGAGAAAATCGCCCGCTACCTGCAACAAGGCAACATCAGTGCGGATTTTTTTCACGGCGGTCTGCAAACGGAAGAAAAATACCGTAAACTGACGGACTGGCTGGCAAACAGGACGAAAGTAATGGTGGCCACAAGCGCTTTCGGAATGGGCATCGACAAACCGGATGTGCGCCGGGTAATTCATATGGATATCCCTTGGACCCCCGAGCAATATGTGCAGGAAGCGGGAAGAGCGGGCAGGGACGGCAAACCGGCACGCAGCATTATCCTGACCGAACCGGTATCACGCGAAGTTTTTATGCAACGCCTCGAATGGCAATTACCCGATTTTTCCTTCATCGTCCGCGTGTTCAGACGTCTCTATGAAAGCCATTTCATTCCCGAAGGCGAAGGCGAAGGAAGTATCCTGGATTTGGATGTCATCACGTGGGCAAAAAAACAGGGATTTATCCCCTACAAAACCGTTATAGCCTTAAAAATCCTCGAAAACGAAGGATTTGTCTATATGGATGAAAATCCCGGCGAACACACCAAGATACAAGTGATCGCGACGCCTTCCAAGGTGCGGGAATACCTGAAAACACCGCCCCGTAACGAACTGAAAGAAACTTTGGAATTATTGGTCCGGTCCGTTATCGACATCTTCGATTATCCCGTAACAATGGATATAGCACATTATGCACGAAAATGGCAAATCCCCGTCGAAAAACTGAACAAAAATCTGCAAATTCTGGATGCGCACGCGTGGATTGACTACAAACCCGCCAACAACGACTTACGGATTATTTTACTGAAAAATTATCATCCCAATCTCATTTTTACCTATGAAAAAAACATTCGCAAATACCTGGAAATCCGAAGAAAAAAAGCCGAAGAAATATTAGCTTATACGCAAAATAACAAGCAATGCCGGGTGGCTTTTCTCAAATCCTATTTCGGCGAAGAAACCGGAAAATTTCATTGTAACAATTGCGATATTTGCGACCGTTTGGAAAAACCCGGCCTCAAAGAAATCGAAAAGCGTGTAATGGCATACCTCGAAGAAAAACCCCGTAGCCGGACAGAATTGCAACTCCTGCTGCCCTACCCCGATGCCCTTGAAACCGTGCTGGCAAAACTGACGGAAACGGGACAAATCGGCTACAACTACCGGCGGGAATATATCCGCCTGAAATGATCGCTCCGGAAATCAGTCGCCGAATAAGGGAAATGAAGAAATAAAATCTTTGACTTCCGCTCCTATGCCGGACAAATACGCTTCGTCGCCGGCGTGTGTTATTGCCCTGTCGATCCAATCGGCAATGCGTTCCATATCGTTTTCTTTCAAACCGCGCGTCGTTACCGCCGGCGTTCCGATGCGAATCCCCGAAGTAACAAAAGGCGATTTATCGTCAAAAGGAACCATATTTTTATTGACGGTTATCCCGGCTTTTCCCAAAGCTTTTTCGGCTTCTTTCCCGGTGATTCCCTTGTTACGCAAGTCTATGAGCATCATATGATTATCGGTTCCTCCGGAAATAATCTGAAAATCCCTCTTGACCAATTCCCCGGCCAATTTTTTGGCGTTGGCAACGATTTGCGCGGCATATTTTTCAAAGGAAGGTTGCAAAGCTTCGTAAAAGGCAACCGCTTTGGCGGCGATAACGTGTTCCAACGGTCCGCCTTGCATACCGGGAAATACGGCCGAATCGAGAACTTGGGACATCATTTTGATTTTTCCTTTCGGCGTCCGCAATCCCATCGGATTTTCGAAGTCTTTACCCATCAAAATCATTCCTCCGCGAGGTCCGCGCAGCGTTTTATGTGTCGTCGTGGTGACCACGTGGGCATGTTCAAAAGGGGAAGACAATAATTTTTTGGCAATCAAACCCGCCGGATGCGAAATATCGGCCATCAACCAAGCACCGGCTTTATCGGCGATGGCACGAAAACGGGCGAAATCCATATCCCGCGAATAGGACGAAGCGCCGGCAACAATCAGTTTCGGCTTTTCGCGAAGCGCCGTTTCCTCCAATTTATCGTAATCTATCCTTCCCGTATCTTTATCCACGGTATAAAAAACCGTCCGGTACAATTTTCCCGAAAAATTCACCGGCGAGCCGTGCGTGAGATGCCCGCCGTGGGACAAATCGAAACCCAAAATCGTATCTCCCGGTTTGAGCAAGGCAAAATAGACGGCGGCATTGGCTTGCGATCCGCTGTGCGGCTGGACATTGGCATATTCCACCCCGAACAATTCCTTGGCCCGATCGATGGCGGCCTGTTCCACCTGATCCACCACTTCGCAACCGCCGTAATATCGCTTGCGCGGATATCCTTCGGCATATTTATTGGTCAGCACGGAGCCCATGGCTTCCAGCACCTGCGGACTTACGTAATTTTCCGAAGCTATCAGTTCGAGGCCTTCGGCCTGGCGTTCTTTTTCGCGATTAATCAAATCGAAAATCAATGTGTCTCTATCCATAATCAAATTGTTTCTAAAAATTCCGATACAAAAGCTATCATTTCCTCGGGACTTTCCACATAACTCATATGGCCGCCCTGCATTACACGGAAAAACAAATCCGCGGATTTGGCCGCCGCCGTCTCAAAAGCCTTGAAATCAATGAGCGGATCGTCCCGGCTGATAAGCCAGGCTTTGGGATAAGGCGTTTTATCGAAAAGATACGCGCTCCTGTCCTTTCGCAATGCCATTCCGCGCAAAGCTCCCGTAATGCCGGCAACGGGACCCCGGCTTGCCTCGCGAACGAGTTCGTCGATTTCTCGTTTGAATTTTTCACGGTTATACGGTGCAAAAAAGCCGGGAATGGCTTCCGCAACAAAAGCGAATTTATCATTCTCCGCCTTGGTGACGGCCTCCGCCCGTGCACGCCGTTTTTCTTTGCTGTCGGCAAAAGGATGCGAATTGAGCAAAATCAATCCCCGCAATTTTTCGGGAAACATCTCGGCAAAAGCCAATGCAATGTATCCGCCCATACTGTGACCGATTACAACGGCTTGGTCAATCCCTTGAAAATTCAATAGCGAAGCCAACATTTCCGCTTGTTCCTCCATCGTCAGGAACGCACCTGTAAAGGTTGTTTTTCCGTGTCCGAGCAAATCCGGCAGAATAAAGAAATAATCCTCGTCCAGTGCTTTATACAAAGGTTTCCACATTTTGCGGTTTTCCGTAAATCCGTGAACGGCCAACACCGCCGTTTTACCCGGCTTCCCCTTCAATGAATACCGAACAAAGGAATTTTTATATTTGAACAACATAAGCTTATTTTTTCAAATATGTTTCCGATAATTTTTCGATGTAT
This sequence comes from uncultured Flavobacteriaceae bacterium, assembly GCA_964446985.1. Taxonomy (GTDB): domain Bacteria; phylum Bacteroidota; class Bacteroidia; order Flavobacteriales; family Flavobacteriaceae; genus JAADED01. The sequence goes on along the minus strand of CAYUQW010000013.1, from coordinate 11,714 downwards.
TTCCCGATCATATCGAATTCGATATTGACCCGGTCACCGGTTTTCAAAGCGTGAAAATTCGTATGCTCATAAGTAAAAGGAATGATCGCCACATCAAAACTCCTTTCGCGAATATTGAATACCGTCAGACTGACCCCGTTTACGGCACAAGAGCCTTTTTCAATCAACACGTGCAAAGGCTCCTCGTCAAAAGCAAAGGTAAAAACATAGCTGCCGTTTTCCTCGCGAATATTTTTCACGTAAGCCGTCTGATCCACGTGTCCTTGGACAATATGGCCGTCCAGCCGGTCATTAACCCGCATTGAACGTTCCAAATTTACTTCGCTTTCCGGCTGCCAATCGTTCAAATTGCTTCTTTCGAGCGTTTCCTTAACCGCCGTTACCTTATATAATTCATTATCCGCATCCGAATCCGCCACCGTCAGGCAAACGCCGTTATGGGCAATACTCTGATCAATACGAATATCATCGAAAAACGGCGCCGAAAGCCAAAAATGCTTATTGGTTCCTTCCGCTTCGATTTTTACTACCTTTCCGGTAGCCTCAACTATTCCCGTGAACATAACGATTTCTTTTAAACAAAATATTATGCGTAAATTTACAAATCCATTTGAAATAAATTTTTGACCTTATGCACAAAAAGAAAGATTTAAAAGTTAAAGTCGGCATAAGCGTAGGAGATATCAACGGTATCGGACCGGAAATTATCCTGAAAACCTTTTCGGATCCGCGCATTTTCGATTTCTGTACGCCGGTGGTTTTCGCTTCGACCCGCGTTTTGTCCTACTATCGCAAAGCCTTGAATATGGACATTCAGTTGATGGGCATTTCGCATCTGGGAAATATGGCGCCCAAACGGCTGAACGTTTTGAATTTGTGGCGCGAGGTAATCAATATCGAAATGGGAAAACCCGATAAGGAGATAGGCAAATATGCGGTGGATTCGTTCAAAAAAGCCGTGGAAGCATTGAAATTGGGACAAATCGACGTTTTGGTTACGGCACCGGTAAACAAAGAGACCATTCAATCGGACGAATACGAATTTCCCGGACATACGGATTATTTGGCGGAAACATTGGAAGGAACGCCGCTGATGTTTATGATATCCGACGAAATTAAAGTGGGCCTCGTTACCGATCATCTGCCCCTCAAATATGTTTCAACCCAGATTACGGAGAAAAAAATCCGGGAAAAAGTCAAAATTATGCACGAAAGCCTGCAAAAAGATTTTGCCGTGGACAAACCGAAAATTGCCGTTTTGGGCCTCAACCCGCATTGCGGCGACGGAGGATTGATCGGTAAAGAAGACGAAGAAATTATCGTGCCTGCCATTGAATCCCTCAAAAACGAAGATTATTTTGTATTCGGTCCTTACAGTGCCGACGGATTTTTCCGCAGCGGACACCATCGAAAATTCGATGCCGTTTTGGCTATGTATCACGACCAGGGACTGATTCCTTTCAAGATTTTGAGCCGGGGCAAAGGCGTCAATTATACGGCGGGACTTACCCGGATACGCACCTCGCCCGATCACGGCGTTGCTTATGATATTACGGGGAAAAACATTGCCGATCCCACTTCTTTCCGGGAAGCGGTCTATACGGCAATCGATATTTTCAAGCGACGCAAAGAATTCGAAGAATTACGTGAAAACCGGTTGGAAACGGAAGAAAAAACAAATTCGAACAATAACGAACAAACCGAATAAAAAAACATACAGGGAGGATGAAGAACATAGAAATCAATTGGCATCAAATCAGGCTGTGGGCTATGATTTTTGTTTGGGGAATGATAATCGGGGAAATCGTGTATCATTATGTTAAACGGAAAAACAGTCAGTTTTTTTCCAGGTCGTTCTATTGGTTTTTCGGGGCTTTTGCCGCACTTATCGGGAATGAATTATTGGATATGTATAATGTATTCCCCCTTCCGGCAATAAATCCTTTGATGTTTTATGTAAAAATATTTTTCCAAGCAGGCCTGATCAGCCTCTTATTACTCATTGCCCTCCAGGAAATCAGATGGTCGATGATCAATAACCGGAATGAATAAGACAATATGCAACAGCGCAAATACATCAATCGTGAAATAAGCTGGCTTTCCTTCAATGAGCGCGTATTGCAGGAAGCCTCCGACCCCAATGTTCCGCTACTGGAAAGACTGCGTTTTGTCGGAATTTTTTCGAATAATATGGACGAATTTTTCAAAGTGCGCTATGCCAAAATTCAACGTATCAGTCTGGGAAAAATTCCGGGCAAATCCCGTCACGAAATTCGCGAGGCAAAAAAATTACTCAAAGAAATCACCGAGATTGCCATCCGCCAGCAGGAAAAAATGCGGCGTGTAAGGCGGAATATCATTGACGAACTGAAAAATCACGGTGTGCATATCATCAATGAAACCGAATTGGATAAGGAACAAGGGGAATTTGTCAGAAATTTCTTTTTGGAAAAAGTCAGTCCGCGCCTTTTTACCATCATCCTGAACGACCTGCCGGAATTTCCCATTATCAAAGATTCTTCCGTCTATTTGGCCGTAAAAATGTCCAAAAAAGGCAACGAAAATATCTACGGCCTGGTGGAAATCCCTTCGGAAGAATTGGGCAGATTCGTCGTTTTACCTCAAAAGGACGACAAACATCATATCATTTTACTCGAAGACGTTATCCGCTATAATCTCGACGAAATTTTCAACCTGTTCGAATACGACGATATCGAAGCCCATATCATCAAAATTTCCCGTGACGCACAATTCGAAGAAGATACCGATCAAACCAAAAGCATCCTCGAAAAAGTTTCGTTTTACCTGCGTCAACGCCAGAAGGGCGAACCCGTTCGTTTGATCTACGACCGCAGCATAGCCGACGATACCCTGAAATTCCTTATGGAAAAAATGGGCATAGACGAATACGACAGCCTTATTCCCGGCGGAAGAATCCACAATCACCGCGATTTTATGGATTTTCCCAATCTCGGCAAGAAAGAGTTGCTGTATAAACGCATCGACCCTTTACCCATACGGAATTTCTCGCTCAAAGGAAGCATTCTCAAACAAATCGCCGAAAAGGACCGCTTGTTGTATGCGCCCTATCACAATTACAAGTATGTCATCAAATTTTTACGCGAAGCGGCGCTCGACCCCAAGGTCAAAGAAATCAAAATCACCATTTACCGGCTGGCCAAGAACTCGCAAATCGCCAATTCGCTGATCAATGCGGCCAAAAACGGCAAAAAAGTTACCGTCCAAATCGAACTGCGCGCCCGCTTCGACGAAGCCAACAACATCCGCTATGCCGAAATGTTCAAACAGGAAGGCATCAATCTCGTCTTCGGTTTCCCGGATATGAAAGTCCACAGCAAAGTCTGCCTGATACACCGAGAGGAAGAGGGAAAAATCAAACGTTACGGCTTCATCAGCACCGGGAATTTCAACGAAAAAACGGCCAAAATCTACACCGATTACACGCTCTTTACCGCCGATCAGGAAATTTTGGAGGACGTAGATAAAGTTTTCGATTTCTTCCGTATCAATTACCGCATTCCGAAATACAAACACATCCTCGTTTCACCGCACTATATGCGTCGCCGGTTCAATCAATTGGTCAACGAACAAATCCGTTTGGCACTGCAAGGAAAAGAATCGCTTATCCGTATGAAAATGAACAGTTTGTCCGATAAGCGTATGATCGATAAACTCTATGAAGCATCGCGTGCCGGTGTACCGGTCCGCCTTATCATCCGCGGTATCAACCGTTTGATTCCGGGCGTCAAGGGAATGAGCGAAAACATCGAGGCCATCAGTATTGTCGATAAATTTCTGGAACATCCGCGCGTTTTCATTTTCGGACCCCGAGGCAAGGAAAAAGTATTCATCGGCTCGGCCGACTGGATGCCCCGCAATCTCGACCGCCGCGTGGAAGTCGTCACGCCGGTTTACGACGACAAGGTAAAGAAGGAACTCATCGATACCTTCGAAATTTCCTGGAAAGACAACCGCAAGGCACGTATTTTCAACGAAGCACAGGACAATCAGTATAAAAAACGGAAAGGAAAACCCGTCCGTTCGCAATTCGCTATCTACGATTATTATCTCAAAAAACTCAAATGAGCATTGGGCATCGACAATTTTGCCAATGTTTCAAGACATTTTTTTACACTTACGTGCTTTTCCATTTGCACGTGGGCATTTCCCTCGCCGCCCTGTATATCCTGACGGCATATTCCGCCGGCCGGCATCCGGATTTCCTTTATGCCCTGTTTCTTTTTTCGGCAACCGTTTTGGGATACAATTATCTGAGAATCATACGGTTGGAACAAAACAGGGATTTCATCCGCGATTTTTTCGGGAAAAATTTTCCCGTCTTTATATTGATTAACCTGTCGGCCGTTATCATTAGTATTTACACGCTTTTTCACCTTCCGCACGGAACCGTTTTACACATCGTCCCCTTCGCATTACTGCTTTTCTTTTACAATACCGGCGCGGGGAAATACAAATTTTTTCACTGGCGAAATATCGGTTTCATTAAAATCCTCCTGATTGCCGTCGTATGGACCGGACTGACCAGTATCGTCCCGGGTTTCTACGACCAAGCTTACCATGTTTTTATTTTGGTATTGCTGCTTATCATCCCCTTCGATATTCGCGATTTAAACTTGGATACGGACAGCCTGAAAACCCTCCCGCAAATTTTCAAAAAGAAGACACCCTATGCGTCAAGCATATTATTCCTATTGTATTTGCTAACGGTCATAAAAATTTATCTGCACAATTTACCGGCCTTGACCGCTTGGATCATAATGGGCATTCTCGCCGCCGTTTCCATTATCGTATCAATGAAAAAAAGGGATTATTTTTTCGCCGCTTTCTACGTGGAAGCCATTCCGTTAGCCGGGCTGATCATCTACCTTTTGTTATCTTCGAGCATATAAAAAAGGCTCCCCGAACATCCGGGAAGCCCTTGGTTTCATAAGGAAAATCCGTTACCGTCCGAAAACGGGACTTGCCGTTTTTTTTCTGTTCAAATCTACATTGTTAGGGTCGGAAACTTTTCCTTTAATATGCAATTTCACCACACCGCCGGGCACATTGACGGCATTGGAATATACGGTTACGGTTTTACGGAAAGGACCGATGTGATTGGTATTGTAATGAACACGGATAACGGCCGTTTCACCGGGCATTACCGGTTTCTCGGGCTTGGAAGCGATGGTACAACCGCAACTCGAACGCACGCGGTTGATAATCAAAGGCGCATTACCGGTATTGGTAAATTCAAACGAACGGTAGCCGTCGGCACCTTTGTCGATTTCGCCGTAATCGATAACCTGCGACTTAAACTCGATTTTCGGTCCGTTTGCAGGCGCGGACGCTTGTTGTTGCGCCGAAACATTGCCATAAACGCCTGCCAGTAAAAACGCTACCAAAAGGCTTGCAAATCTTTTCATTGTTTAATTGTTTTTTCGTTTTTTGTCGAACAAATATAATGCCAAATAACGTGCCATACAAATCGAGTGTATAATAATCACCCGTCATAAATATTTCAGACGTTTATCAAAGCGTTTTTATCCCCGAAAAATAATTATATTTGTGTCGAAATTATCCAAAAAATCGTTCGTATGGATTTTATTTTGTCCCGTTCCGATTTACTCAAAAACCTTCAAGCGGTAAAAAACGTTATCGGAACAAAAAACACCAATCCCATTCTCGATAATTTTCTGTTCGATTTTACGGGGGATACCCTGCAAGTCCTCGGCTCCGACGGAGAAACCGTTATGAAAGCCTCCATTCCGTTGGAAACAGAAGAAACAGGCGCCTATATCATTCCGTCGGACAAATTGGTCAATACCTTGAAAAATTTGCCCGAACAACCTTTGAGTTTTTCCATTAAAGACCATACCTTACATATCACTGCCGAAAACGGAAATTATACGCTGTCCTGTATTCCCGGCGACGAATTTCCCAGACCTTCCGAACCGGAGGAACCTTTTGTTCGCGAAATTGACAGCGGCGTCCTTTCCGAAGGCATTCACAAAACGCTTTTTGCCGTAGGCAACGACGAAATGCGCCCTATGCTCAACGGTATTCTTTTCCATTTCACAGCAGATAAAACCAATTTGGTGGCTACGGACGCGCATAAACTTTCCCGTTTCACCGTGAAAAATATCCATTCGGACGAAGAATTGGAATTTATCGTTCCCAAAAAACCGATGCAAATTTTGCGCAACGTTTTGGACGGCGAAATTCCGGTGAAAATGGCTTTTTCGCAAAAAATGGCCACTTTCTCATTTGAAAATACGGACATTACAACGACACTTATCTCCGGAAAATTTCCGCAATACAATCAGGTTATTCCCAAGGACAATCCTTTCACAATGATTGTTAACCGCGAACAATTCCTCAATGCGCTTCGCCGTGCTTCGCTTTATGCCAGCAAAGCAACCAACTTGGTTATCATTAATTTGAAAGGCTCCGTAATGTCGATCCGCGCCCGCAGTGAAGAGACATCCAGCGAAGCCGTGGAAAACCTGACGGTGAATTACCAAGGCGAAGATATCGAAATCGGATTTAATGCCAAAAATCTGATGGAAATCCTATCCACCCTCGACGGCGACGACGTGGAAATGAGCCTGTCAATGCCCAACCGTCCGGTTTTGGTACGTCCGGTGGAAGATAGCGAAAACGAAGAAATATTGATGTTACTGATGCCTATCGCCTTCTAAACGGGATAAGATTTCCGCTATAAGTTTTTCAGTAGGAAGCGAGGCGTCAAGCCAAACGATTTCTTTATTTCTCCGGAACCAGGTTAATTGACGTTTGGCATAACGTCTGGTATTTTTTTTGATTTCTTCGACTGCCTTCCCTAAATCCGTTTTTCCGTCGAAATAATCGAACAACTCGCGGTAGCCGACGGTTTGCAATGCAGGTAAATGACGATACGGATAGAGTTTTTCCGCCTCTTTGAGCAGACCCGAGGCCATCATCCGGTCCGTACGCCGGTTGATACGGTCGTACAAGCGTTCCCGGTCCATAGTCAGTCCGAACCAAACGGTATCGAAAAACCGCGTTTTTTTACGGCCGCTTCTGAAATAACTGAAAGGTTTTCCGGTTGTCCTGATAATTTCCAACGCCCGCAATACGCGTCTGGGATTACGGATATCCGCTTCGGCATAAAACCCGGGATCTTTACGTTTCAACTCTTCGAGTAATTTGTCTATTTCTCCCGCTTCCCATTCTTTTCGGAGTTTCGTTCGCACTTCCGGAGCGACATCCGGCAAAGCATCCAATCCTTCGGTCACGGCTTTGAAATAAAGCCCGGTTCCGCCCGTCATAATCAACCGGGGATATTTCCCCGACAATTCCCTGATTTTCTCCAAGGCAACCTGCTCGAAATCATAGGCCGTAAAACGGTCGAAGATACTTTTGAAACCGATAAAATGGTGCGGAACCGCCGCCAATTCTTCCTCCGACGGAACCGCCGTGCCTATACGCATCTCTCGATAAATCTGACGCGAATCCGCCGAAAGAATTTCCGTTTTCAATTGCCTCGCCAAAGCAACGGCGGTGGCTGTTTTTCCACTGGCGGTCGGCCCTACAATATTGATCAACAACGGTTTACTCATCAACGGGATAAGGATTGATTATCTCGAAATAATTTTTTTGCTTCAATTTTTCCCCGATCAATTTTCGGGCACAAGGGCAATCGTCCAAGGCATACATACGCTTACGAAGCGACGACGGATCGGCCGTTTGGTAGTGCAAGCCGATAAAACCGTAACCCGTCAACCGCCGGTTTTCGATCAAATAAAAACTGCGGCTGTTTTCGTCTTTCCCGAAGTGTAGCAACAAAGCATTCTCCAAGGGAAGCGGAGGAACATCCTTGCATTTTCTATGCGGCGAATAAGGCGGATTTTTTTGTTTGCGGATAACCATCGTTTTAATTCGTGCCGCTACGGGCGATAGCATAGTTTCCCCCGAAACGGTGCGCGTCATACGTCGCAGATCCCTTCCGCGGCGGCTACCTGCAGCCAGTACTTTCTCCGCTTTCCGACGAATGTTTCCCGTATAGGCAACATACAACAATTTTCCCCCGTCACCATAGAAATACACAATGCCTCGCTGTTCGGGCAAACGGTCCAATTGCTTGAGCAAAGAAGGCCCGATTTCACTTTCTCTTTCCGCCTCTTCCGGCTTTACGATCATTTGCCGCATCACTTGCAAGCCGGGATCTTTGTCCATCAGTATTTGCAACAACTTCAAAGTTGCGAGCGCATCACCGTAAGCCCTGTGGCGGTCGGTAACCGGTATCCGCAACGCTTTCGTCAGAGCATCCAAACCGTAGGCCTTCATTCCGGGCAACAATTTTTCGCTGTAACGGACCGTATCGAGATACGGGCGTTTGAACGCATAACCCAATCGCTTGAATTCTTTCCGCAACATTCCGTAATCGTACGGTGCATTGTGCGCCACCAGAACCGTTCCTTCGGTCATTTCGACCAATCGTTTGGCTATTTCGTGAAATTTCGGGGCTCTTTTCAACATTTTCGGTGTTATGCCCGTCAGCTTGCGCACATAAAAATCGGGCACGGTTCCCGGATTGACCAGTGTGGAAAAAGCATCCGTCGTTTGCCCGTTCTCGTAAACATAAACGGCAATTTCCATAATCCGGCTTTTGGAAGCATTGCCGTCGGTTCCTTCAATGTCGATAACGGAAAATTTCACGTTGAAACGGATTTCAAAAACGCCGATTCGACCTTTTCCGACAAGCGCTTGGCAACCACGGGACGGATCAACGTTTTTCTTGTCTTCTTCCGTAAACGCAGCAGGCGACGTATTTCCGGCAATTTTTCGGCGGGATTGCGGAATTTATTCGTTCCCGTCAATATCAATTTTCCCTCGTCAAAAAGCGCCTGTTCTTTCCGCGCGTTCTCATCTATTTTCCGCTGGATATTTCCTTTGTACAGTTGTTTGAGAAAACCGCCGCCTTTCTCGATTTGTTTCCATAGATCAAGGGCTTTCTCCGCCAACCGGAAGGCAATTTCTTCGATATAATAAGTTCCTTCGACAAAACGGTTTACACCGCGAAAACCCGCTTCTTCACGCAACAGTAGCAACTGATTGGTAGCCAAACGCCGCGCCTCCTCATTCGCCGGATTATAGACAAAATCATAGGGCAAACCGGCAATTTCGTCCGCTCCGCCCAATGCCGCCGCCGTTACTTCCATTCCGGCACGCAGCATATTGACATACGGATCGAGCAAAGTTTTGTTCCGCAGCAAAGGTTCGGCAAATATTGTTACGCGGTTTCCGTCATTGTCCGTTATCAATTGAAAAAGATAACGCCAAGCCTTGAATTTGGCTATTTCGAAAAAATAATGATAACCGATCGCCGTTTTGAAACGGATTCTATTCACCGATCCGGCGCCGAAACGTTCGATCAAGCCGGACATTTCCGCCAAAGCATAAGCAATTTCCTGCACAATATTGGCCCCGGCTTCCCGGAAAATCCCCGCATCGATTTCGATTTTTCCCTCCGGATACTTTTCCAGGAACAATGCCGTAGCATCCATATCCGATTTCTCATTCACATACCAGTTTCCCGTCCGGACCAACCGGTTCAAAGGATTAAATAACGGAACGGGATCTTGAAATTCCGTCGATCCGTCCGGCAAAAAATCCATATCCGCATAAATCCTCTCCTTATGTATTTGCGGAAGCAAAGATAAATCTTCACGTTTTTTTATTTTCACACGCACCCTGTCCGCATCCCGCCGGAAAATGCCTTCCAAGGTTTCCTTATCCGGAACAGACGAGAGTTTTTCCACCGCCAGAAAATCTTTCGGTTCCAAGGTAAAATCCAAACTTCGATAGGTATCCGAATGATAAAAAGGCTTGATATCTATACCTTCCAATGTTTTGGTAATCAACGAATTATAATCTTCACCTTTCAGGTCGAAATGAATTTTATCCTTCCACTGCCGGGCACTTACCGGCGGAAATTCCCCCAAAATAAAATCCGCTTTATTTTTCATTGCGCGTCGTATCGATTAGGTATAAATCCTCGTCCTTCTTATGCAAAAGTAACTTTTCTCTGGCATACTTTTCCAGATAAGCGGTATTGTCGATTTCCTTCAATTGGTGCTTCACCTCGTTCAAAGCCCGGTGCAATCGCCGGTTTTCCATTTCCCGCCGACGGATTTCTTTGCTCAGTTTAAATTGATACAGCACCGAATCGTTATCGAAAAACAACAACCAAACCACGCCGACCACAATCAGCGCCGCTACGGGTTTCCTGGCGATTTTTTCTATAATATGCAATCCGAAATTTTTAATGTTGATGCGATTTTATGGTATTATTGATCACGCTTTTTATCACTTCGATCGCAGTTTCGTTGCGTTTATCGTTGGGAATAATGATATCCGCATAGGTTTTCGTCGGCTCGATAAACTGCTCGTGCATCGGCTTCAATGTCGATTGATATTTACTCAGGACATCCTCCACGGTACGGCCGCGTTCGACAATATCTCGACGGATACGCCGGATCAAACGTTCGTCGGCATCGGCGTGCACATAGATTTTCAAATCGAATAAATCGCGCAAACGTTTATCGTGAAAAATCAGTATTCCTTCGACAATCATCACCTTTTTGGGGTGTGTCAAAATGGTATCGCCCGTGCGGTTGTGGTGAATGAAAGAATATACCGGCTGCTCGACGGTCTCGCCCTTTTTCAGGCGCAAGAGATGCTCATACAACAAATCGAAATCCACTGCCCGCGGATGGTCAAAATTGTATTTGGCACGCTCTTCAATGGGCAAATGGCTCAAATCCCGGTAATAGGAATCCTGATAAATCACACCCACGTCATCGGAATTGAGTTGTTTCAATATCTTGTTTACCACCGTCGTTTTACCGCTTCCCGTACCGCCGGCTATACCTATTATAAACATAGTTGCTTTGTTTGTACAAATTTACGGGAAAATTCATTATGTTTCATTTCCTTGAAACGCAATTCGGTCGGTTTTATCCAATTCGTTAATTTTGCCATATGCAACGCTATTTTATCGAGATTGCTTATGCCGGGAAGAATTATCACGGATGGCAACGTCAACCCGATGCCGTGAGCATTCAACAAGTTTTGGAAGAACGAATGTCCCTTCTGCTACGGGAAAATATACGTCTTACGGCGGCAGGAAGAACGGATGCGGGTGTTCATGCCTTGCAATCTTTTGCCCATTTCGATGTGGAAAACGAGCCGGATATTCCCGTGTTTCTACAGCGAATCAACGGTTTTTTGCCCAAAGATATCGTTATCAAAAAGATGTTTCCGGTCAAACCCGGTGCCCACGCACGTTATGATGCCGTCAGCCGGTCGTACGTGTATAAAATCAGCATGAATAAAAATCCGTTTTTACAGGACTTTGCCTGGGAATTCCGTAGGCCGCTTGACATGGAAAAAATGAACACGGCGGCCGCCATATTGCTCGAATACACCGATTTCGAATCTTTTTCCAAAGTCAAAACCGACGTAAAAACATTTATCTGTCATATCAAGGAAGCCTATTGGAAGCGTGAAGGAGATTTGCTTCTGTTTCGCATCACCGCCGACCGTTTCCTGCGCAATATGGTACGCGCTATCATAGGCACACTGACGGATGTAGGTTTGGGAAAAATTCCTCCCGGAGCGCTTCACGGGATTATCCAATCCAAAGATCG
>CAYUQW010000012.1:8923-17313 GCA_964446985.1 uncultured Flavobacteriaceae bacterium | reverse complement strand
TTATCAATCTTTCCAAACCATACTTCCCGTCAACAAGAAAAATCGTCGTATTTTTGAATAAAGAAAGCTGCGGCATTCCCGATGAAAAAATTCAAGGTCCATTCACCATATGAACCCGCCGGCGACCAGCCCGAAGCCATTCGCCAATTGGCGGAAAATATCCGCAAAGGTGTCCGGTATCAAACCCTTATGGGCGTTACCGGTTCGGGCAAAACCTTTACGATGGCCAAAACGGTGGAAGCGGTTCAAAAACCGACATTGGTACTGGCACACAATAAAACGCTTGCCGCACAATTGTATCAGGAATTCAAGGAATTTTTTCCGGAAAACGCCGTGGAATATTTCGTCTCCTACTACGATTACTATCAACCGGAGGCTTATATTCCCCTTACGAATACCTATATCAAAAAAGATCTCTCGCTCAACGAAGAAATCGAACGCTACCGTCTGAGCACAACCTCCAGCCTGCTTTCCGGCAGAAGGGACGTTTTGGTGGTGGCCTCGGTATCCTGCATTTACGGTATCGGAAACCCGTCGGAGTTTAAGAAGAATACGGTGGAAGTAACGATGAAAACCCGCCGCACGCAATTGCTTTCCGGATTGGTGCAAGCCCTGTATTACCGTTCGGAATCCCCGCGCGCAGGAACGTTTATCGTCAAAGGCGATACCGTCACGGTTTATACGCCTTATGCCAACCGTTTCTATAGATTTCACTTTTGGGGCGACGAGCTTGAAAAAATCGAAATCCGCGATGTGGAAAGCGGAAAAACCATCGAAACAACCGACCGGCTGCGCATCTATCCCGCCAATGTTTTCGTCACTTCGCAAGACCGTATCCACGCCGCCATCAGGGAAATACGCTATGATTTGAAAAAGCAAATAGACTATTTCCTGAGTCAAGGAAAAGAATTGGAAGCGCGTCGTTTGAAAGAACGTACCGAATACGACCTCGAAATGATGCAAGAACTCGGATATTGTTCGGGCATTGAAAATTACTCGCGTTATCTCGACGGCCGGCCACCGGGTTCGCGGCCTTTCTCCCTGTTGGATTATTTCCCGGAAGATTATCTGATGTTCATTGACGAATCGCACGTTACCGTCCCGCAAGTGCGCGCTATGTACGGCGGTGACCGTTCGCGGAAAATCAATCTTGTGGAATACGGTTTCCGGTTGCCTTCGGCCTTGGATAACCGTCCGCTGAAATTCGAAGAATTCGAAGCCTTGCAAAATCAGGTTGTCTTCGTCAGTGCCACACCCTCGGATTATGAACTGAGGAAATCGGAAGGCATCGTTGTGGAACAAATCGTGCGTCCCACCGGATTATTGGATCCCGAAATCGAAGTTCGCCCGACGGCCAATCAAATTGACGACCTGCTGGAAGAAATCCGGAAGCGCGTCGAAAATGACGAACGCGTATTGGTCACGACACTCACCAAACGAATGGCCGAAGAATTGACCAAATTTCTCGAAAAAATCGATATCCGGGCGCGCTATATTCATTCGGATGTGGACACCCTGGAGCGTGTGGAGATTATGCAAGACCTCCGCAAGGGTTTATTCGATGTGTTGGTCGGTGTTAACCTTCTGCGCGAAGGACTGGACTTGCCCGAAGTTTCGCTCGTAGCCATTCTGGATGCGGACAAAGAAGGCTTCTTGCGCTCGCACAAATCCTTGATACAGACCATCGGCCGGGCGGCACGACATCTGAACGGTAAAGCGATTTTATACGCCGACACGATTACGGGAAGTATGCAGTCGGCTATAGACGAAACCAACCGGCGCCGCGCCAAACAATTGGCCTACAATGCCAAACACGGCATTACGCCCAAGCAAATCGTCAAAAAAATCGGCTCGGCTTTCGATCATAAAGAGACACCGGGATATTCGTTCACGGAAGGGCAAGCGGCCCGTGTCGCGGAAGAAATACCGCCGTATTTATCCGAGGAAGAAAGGAAGAAAAAAATACGGGAATACACAGCAAAAATGGAAGAAGCGGCGAAAAAACTGGATTTTCTCGAAGCCGCACGTTATCGCGATCTTATCGACGCACTTAAAAATTCCGGGCAATAAACCGTCGATAATTTTTATAGATTTGCGCCCAAATCATTTACACGATGAAACTGCGGAAAGAAATATTTTACGCCCTGTTTTTTTTTCTTAATTTACTGACAATCAACGCTCAAGAATACAATCTGGATACCGTTGTATTGCATCGTCACAAGGCAAAATATCTCGACGGAAGCGTAAATTTCAAGGATTTTACCGTTGACAGCTTGATTTATCTTCCGGCAAACACGCTGGACGAATTATTGGAAACCCAAGCGGATATCGATATCCGTTCGCGGGGTCCCAAAGGTGTTCAAAGCGATTTGCATATCCGCGGTGCCAACTTTGATCAAGCGGCGGTTTTGGTGAACGGAATGCCTTTTGTACAACCGCAAACGGGACATCATTTGCTTCAGTTGCCCCTATCATTGAACCAAGTCACTTCCCTACAAATCGTTAGCCATCCGGCGTCCTACTTCCTTGGCGGAAACGCTTATGCAGGCGCACTTTTTCTGGAAACCGTATCGAACCACTCCTACTTAAAAATCAATAGCGAAGCGGGACAATTCGGTTATATGCAGTCTGGTGTCGCATTACATCTTCGCCGGGGACAGGATCATTTTTTCACTTCCGCTTCCTACGCCCGCTCCGACGGTTATCTCACCGGTGAAAACATCAACAATACCGATTTCCGGGACGGAAAAATCTTCGTTTCGGGACAAAAAAACCTGTATGACAACCGCATCTCGCTAACCGCACAAGGCGGCTATCTCAACAAATCTTTCGGGGCGAACAGTTTTTATACATCAAGATTTCCCTGGCAATACGAGCATATTAAAAATTATTACGGCGGTTTGAAAATCCGGTTGAAGCCGGCGAAAAAAATCAGGCTCTCGGCATACACATCCGCCAACCGCAATTTCGACCGCTTCGAACTCTTCCGTGAAAGCGTCTTTGTGAAACACGGCGATGTTTACATCAATCAACAGGGAGACACGGCGGCTTATGCGCCCGGATTTTACTACCGCGGTCCGAACCTGCACCGGACGGACAATATCACGAGCGGGTTATCCTCCGAATACAAAACGGGGAAATTTTTTGCCGGTTTGGAATTGCGTCAAACCTTAAACCGCATCTACGGCAACAAACTCGGATATGCCGGACGCGACAGTATTTACGATAGTAACGAACAAATTTATCTCAACCGGTACGCCTTTCAACGAATCAATGAAATTATCCTTCGCGCCGGGAAAGACCAACCGGCAAGAAATGCTTTTCAATGGCACACCGGATTGAATTTGCTGTTTTACGGTGGAAAACTTTATCCCGTTTTCGGTGCGGAAGGCATTCACCGGAACGACAAATACGACACGGGCATCAATATTTCCCAAGGCTTCCGCATTCCCACGTTTACCGATCTGTTCTACCGGGGACCGGATAATGTGGGCAATCCCCTGCTGAAACCGGAGAAATCCGTCGACATCGAAACTTTTGTGCATTGGAAAAAAGGTATTTTTCCGTTTAAAGCCGGCATTTGGTATCGTCACGGAACCAATACGATCGATTGGATCAAATACCGGCCAAACGACCCGTGGAAACCCGAAAACCTGACCGTATTAAACAGCGGAGGAATTTATTTCTCCTTCAATAAACACTATAGGAGTAAATTATTCAGACAAATCGGTTTTTCCTATCAATATCAACTTATGGACAAACCGGAAAGAGGTTTTTATTCCAAATACGCCCTGGATTATTTACGTCATAAAGCGGTGTTCTCTTTAACGCAACAACCCTTTGAGAATCTCCGCATTAATTGGTTGATACGCTATAAAGACCGTCAAGGAAAATACCTGATATATGAAAACGGCGGATATACGGCTTATCCCTATAAGGATTACTTTCTGGTGGACGCCAAAATCTCCTATCAAATCAAACATTGGCTTCTCTACCTGAACGTCGATAATGTATTAAATACCCGCTATCACGACCTTTCCTACGTGCGAATGCCCGGCAGATGGATTACGGCAGGGGTGCAGTGGAATATTTCATTGAAAAATCCATAGAATTTTATTATCTTTGAAAAAAAAGCCCTATGATAGCAACGACAACCGATTTTATTCCCGGAAAAGAAATCAAAGAAATCCTGGGTATTGCCCGCGGAAGTACGGTTCGCGCACGTAATTTCGGTGCGGATTTTCTGGCAGGCCTGCGAAATATCGTCGGAGGTGAAGTGAGCGAATATACCCGCCTTCAAGCGCATTCCCGCGAACAGGCATTGCAACGAATGCTGGACGATGCCAAAAAAATGGGTGCCGATGCCGTGATTAACGTGCGCTTCACAACGTCAATGATTATGCAAGGAGCCTCGGAAATTCTGGCCTACGGGACTGCCGTCAAATTGGCTTAAAAGTGAGTTGGATAGCTTTCGGTATCCTGATGATCCATTTTTTACTCATATTAATTACCATCCTCCTCTTTATTTATGTGTTGATCGACCGGATCAACCAAAAAGACGATTTTGAGAAAAGGGACAATTAGGTAGAGGCGTGCTTTTATGCCATTCCCAAAAATTCCAGAATTTTCCCGGCGGTAACCCGGGCCAATTTTTCATAGCTTTCATAGGTAATGCCGGCAATGTGCGGCGTGATGATTACGTTATCTCTTTGTAGCAATTCCCGTAGCACGGACGGATATTCCCCTTCGGAAAAAGAACGAATGAAAGAAGGATTTTCGTATTCCAAAACGTCCAGTGCCGCTCCTAAAATTTTCCCCTGACGGAGTGCCTCCGACAAATCTTTCGTGTTCACCACTTCGCCGCGCGACGTATTGATCAGAAAAAAGGGCTTGGCAAACCGGTCAAAGAAAGACGCCGATGCCATATAACGGGTTTTTTCCGTAAGCGGAACGTGGAAACTAACGATATCGGCACGGGAAAATATCTCGTCCAAATCCGTTTGGCGCGCATATTCGTCGCCAACGCCGGGGAGAATGTCATTGCATAAAACCTCCGTATCGAACCCGGCCAATTTTCTTGCAAAAGTCTTGCCGGTATTACCGTAACCGATGATGGCCACCGTTTTTCCTTCCAATTCAAATCCACGGAAAGCTTTCCTGTCCCATCCGCCTTCGCGTACGGCCAGATAAGAAGCCGGGAACTTCCGTAATAACGACAGCAAAGCCATCACCGCGTATTCCGCCACCGCATTACGGTTTCCTTCCGGTGCATTGAAAACCGATATTCCCTGTTGCGCGGCAAACCGCTTATCGATACCTTCGGTTCCCGAACCGACACGCGCTATAAATTTCAATTTTTTTGCCCGCGACAACAATGTTTTATCCACGGGAAAACGGCTGCGGATGACAAGGCCGTCATACGCACCGATTTTTCGCAGTATTTCTTCATACGGCGAGTGCAGATCCACATCCACCATCAGGCCTTTTGCGCGAAGCATATCGTCCAACAGCGGATGTGTCTCGTCAACGCGAAGGATTTTCACCGCCATAATATTTTTTGAAATAATCAAAGGTTAAATGCAATCCTTCCTCCACGTCTATCAAATCAGAATAATTCAGATACTTTTGTGCAAGGGACAAATCCGCCAAAGAATGCCGGACATCACCCGGACGCGGAGGACCGAATTCAGGCTCGGCCGTATCGCCCGCCATCCGTGAAATCATTTCCCACAATTCCAGTAAAGATGTTTGCCTGCCCGCGGCAACGTTATAAACACGGTTTCCCGCTTCTTCCGGAGCAAAAAAAGCCTTGACATTGGCTTGGACGGCATTCTCGACAAACGTAAAATCCCGCGTTTGCAAACCGTCACCGTTTATTTTCGGAGGCAATCCTTTAATAGCGGCCTTCATAAATAACGGAATTACGGCGGCATAAGCCCCGTCGGGATCCTGTCGCGGCCCGAAAACATTGAAGTAGCGCAAGCCTATGGTATCGGTCCCGTAAAGTTTGCCGAACACTTCCGCATACAATTCGTTGACCAGTTTTGTTACGGCATAGGGCGACAGAGGTTTACCGGTTTTTTCTTCACGCTTGGGCAATTCCTTGCTGTCGCCGTACGTGGAACTGGAAGCCGCATAGACCATCCTTTTGGTGCGGGAGGAATCACGAAAAGCCAATAGAACGTTCAGAAATCCGGTTATATTGACATCATTGGTCGTATAGGGATCTTTCACCGAACGGGGAACGGAACCGAGCGCCGCCTGGTGGGAAACAAAATCCGCCTCTTTCATCAGCTTGGGAACCAGTTGGCGATCTCGAATGTCTCCTTCAACAAATGCAAAAGCGGGATTGTTTTCAAAAGGACGAATGTTTTCATAAAAACCGGTGGACAGATTATCCAAAACGATAACTTTTCCGGCATCATAACGCAACAGATATTCCACCAGATTGGAACCGATAAATCCCGCCCCGCCCGTAATCAAAAAAGTATAGGGTTTCAGGCTGCCTTCAAAAAATTTTCTATCGTACATAATGCTATAATCTTCGGGTCACCAATGAACGCGGCAGGAAGGATTTCACATCATAGATTACGGCATTTTCCTTGCGCAATTTTTGATAATCCAAACCGGCAAATTCACGGTGCGCCACCGCCAAAACAACGGCGTCGTACGGAGCAGACGCATAAGGATTTTCCATCAAATCAATCCCGTATTCGCGGCGCACTTCCCCGGGATCGGCCCAAGGATCATACACATCTACGCGTACCTTGAAAGATCTTAATTCATTGATCACGTCAATCACACGCGAGTTGCGGATATCCGGCGTATTTTCCTTAAAGGTTATGCCCAAAACCAAAACGCGGGCATCCTTGACCGGAATATCGTGATGAATCATCGTCTTGACGGTTTCCGCCGCAACATATTTTCCCATTCCGTCATTCATACGTCGTCCGGCCAGAATAATTTCGGGATGATACCCTACTTCCTGTGCTTTCTGCGCCAAATAAAACGGATCAACGCCGATGCAATGACCACCTACCAGTCCCGGTGTGAATTTGATAAAATTCCATTTGGTGGCCGCGGCATCCAGAACATCCATCGTATCGATATCCAATAAATTGAAAATCTTGGCCAATTCGTTCACAAAAGCGATATTAATATCCCGTTGGGCATTTTCGATGACTTTCGCCGCTTCGGCCACTTTGATAGAGGGGGCTTTGTGGGTACCCACGGTTACTATCGTCCGGTATAATGCATCGACTTTATCGGCAATATCCGGCGTGGAACCGGAAGTGATTTTTTTGATATTGTGTACCCGCCTTTTTTTATCTCCCGGATTTATCCGCTCGGGCGAATACCCTACAAAAAAATCCTTGTTGAAAGTTAAACCGGAATTTTTTTCCAAGACAGGCACGCAAATTTCTTCGGTTACTCCCGGATATACGGTGGATTCGTAGATGACAATATCTCCCTTTTTCAGAAATTTTGCCACGGTTTCGCTGGCTTTGATCAGCGGCGTAAGCACGGGGCGGTTATGCTTATCGGTGGGTGTCGGCACGGTAACGATATAAATATTTGCATCCTCCAAATCTCCGGCATTATCCGTAGGATAAAAACCTTTTTCCCGGTCGTTTTGTTTTTTCAGGACCTTTATCAGGTCGTCATCGGAGACTTCCAGCGTCGTATCTTTTCCGGCGGATAATTCCTCCACACGTTGCCGGTTGATATCGAATCCCACCACGGGAAAATGCTTGGAAAATTCCACGGCCAAAGGCAATCCGACGTAGCCCAGGCCTATAATCGCGAGTTTATCGTTCTCTGTCATAACGGAATCTGAATAATTTTTTTAACCATTCGGGGAACAGCCGTGTCGCCTTCGTCCCGTCATAAGTTTTATATCCGTATTTGCTGTAAGCGTAGGTATATTTGCTCTTATAAGCGTGCCGTTTGATCAAGTCGATATGGTAATCGTTGTATATCAGCCCGACCTTGTCTATCTCACCGTTTTCGTAGTAATCCTTAATCAAATTCAAATAGGGACGTTTGGTATAATTTTCACGCACCACATAGCCCATAAAGTCGCTGTATTGGTAGAGAATCAGACTGTCGGGAACCAGCCCCAACGGCGGGCTGTCCACTATAACGAAATCAAATTGTTTTCGCAGTTGTTCGAACAGACTTTTTACGCGTTCGTCTTCCAACAAACCGGCAATATCCTCCTTATATTCGTCGATGGCTTTACCGGCCGGGATAAAGTATAAATTTTTTATCTGCGTCGGATGAATAATATCCTCCACATTGACCGATTCGTCCAATAGAAAATCGCTCAATCCCTTGGCACGCTTATCGAAATTGAAATATTTGTGCGATTTGGGTTTACGCACATCCAA
>CAYUQW010000012.1:0-8823 GCA_964446985.1 uncultured Flavobacteriaceae bacterium | reverse complement strand
TGGCACGCTTATCGAAATTGAAATATTTGTGCGATTTGGGTTTACGCACATCCAACTCCATAATCACCGTTTTTTGATGGCTCTGCGCCGTGATTGTACCCAAGTTACTGGAAATGAATGTTTTTCCTTCGGCGGAAGTGGTGGAAGTTATCAAAATGACTTTTCCGCCGGGGCGCACGGGCAATTGCATACGCAGATTGGTACGCAACGTACTGAAGGACTCCCGGATGCGTGTTCCGGCCTTTTCTTCCAAAGTGGGAAGCATTGTTTTCGTCGAACTGTGGAATATGGTCCCGATAATGCGGATGGGCAAAGTGCGTTTGATATCGGATTCGTCGTGGATGGTGGTATCGCCGCTTACGCGAATAACAATAAACAATACCGGAAGTAAAACAGCCAACATTACGGCAATCAAATAATTGATTTTACGATTGGGTGCCACGGGAGGTTGGCCGGTATCTTTGGCCGAATCGATAACTTTGATGGTGGATTGGTTGGATGCCTTGACAATATTGACTTCATTACGCTTTTGCAGGAGATAGCTGTAAATTTCATCTTTAATGGTATAATCGCGTTTCAGGTCGATAAAATTTTTCAACTGCAAAGGCAAAGCGTTCAATTTGGCGGCAAGTTTGTTGATTTGTGCTTGCAACAAAGATTTCTGACCGTTCAAATTTCGCAAAGCCGCATGAACGGCATTTCGTAAGGCGGATTTTAGGCTTTCGATTTCATTGTCGATTTGCCGGATAAGATAGGAATTGGGATTTTGGGTCGCTTCCAATTGTTTTTTCCGTATGGACAATTGGACCAGTTTCCCCGTATTGGCAATAATCAATTGATCATCGATACCTACGACCGAAGGCGAAGGAATTTTTTCCAACTGATTGTTATCCAAAAAATTAAGCAAGGATTGATAATACATTTCCTTGGAACGTATCATCTCCTTTTGCCTGTCCAAATCCACCAACCGGTTGTAAATTTCTTCCGAAGGATTGTCCAAGGCAAATTCGGCCTTCCCTTTTTGGAATTCCTGTAATTTTCTGCCCGACTCCTGCAAATCCTTTTTCAGCAAGACCAATGACGAATCGATAAACCGTAAAGTATTGGTGGCAAAACTGTTCTTATCGGCCAGGAGTTTCTGCCCCAGGATTCGAACGGACTCATTCAGGTATTTTTCGATTTTTTTCTTGTTTTGCCCCTTCAATTTCAGGACAATCATCGACGAATTTTTCTTGTAGGGCCCGACAAACAGATTTTTGTAATGATTAACCGTGGCGTTGAAATCATCGAAACGGAAAAAGTAAGTTTTGTTTATCCCGGGTTTAACCTCGTTATTTCGCAGTATTTTCCCATGGAAAAAAGGCTCGTCAACGGCTTCACCGATACGATATGTTTTGGAAAATTTCAACGACGGCAAGCGGATGTTTTTAGCTTTTTCGGTATCGTAATTGAAAACTTTAACCGACGGATCTTTTATTTTGTAAGATAACACAAAGGTTTCCGGCGTCTTGAATTTTACGGCGAAAGGAATTCCTACGGCTTGATAAGCCCCGGAATCGGGCACAACTGTGAAAGGCGATTTCCCATAGATATCTACGGGATAATATTTGCCTTGAACATAGTATTTTATGTAGTAGCGCAATTTTTTGACAATATCCTCGTTATGCGTGCGCGATTTGAATGTGGTTATTATCGTATTGACCTTATCGCTCGGACCGCCCCAATTGAATACCAAACTCATATTGTTGGTAAAGAACGGATTTTGTTTGTCTTTGACGGAAATTACGGTATTGAGTTCGTAGATATCGGGCTTGCGCAAATTATATTCGTATGCCAAGAAAATCCCCAGTAAAACCAATAGCAGTATCCATTTCCATTGTTGAAAAATTTTGAACAAAACATATTTGAGATTGATAACCTCCTCCAACTGTGCTCTCAAATCGTCCTTGTTCATTCCGCTCGGTTTATCTGGTTCTGGTGGTAAACAAATACACTGAAAAAGCAAACGACACGATGCTGAAAACGGTCGTCAAGGTGGAAATCAGCGTGGTTCCCGTACCGATACTCTTTTGCGGCAAGGGTTTGACATAGACCACATCGTTGTTTTTCAAGTGAAAAAACGGAGAATTCAGCGCGGATTGTTTGGTCAGGTCCAGGCTGGCAATTTCCTTTGTTCCGTCGGGTTTATCGCGGATTACCACCACTTGCCGCCGGTCGCCGGTAAGTTTGATATCGCCCGCTTCGGCCAATGCTTTGAGCACATCGGGATCGTCATCCAGAATGTTCAGCGTTCCCGTATGCCCCACTTCACCCAAAACGGTCACCACAATTCCCGCAGGCATCACTTTCACGAAAACATCTTCGGGATTACGGAAAAATTCGTGAAGCAATTTACCTTTGATTTCATTTTTCAAACTGTCGGGCGTTTTTCCTTCCGCACGGATTTTACCGAGAACGGGAAGTTCGATAAAACCTTTATTATCAACGTGATAGGTAAAAAAATAGGTGTTACCTCCGCTAAGGTTATTCGTATTCTGTTGGCCGCCGGAAAGCAATTTGTTAATTTTATCGTCGATGGTTTTGATATCGATATAAATCCTGTCCAAAGGCTTGAAGCGATAAACTTCCTTCTTGCCGGCTTCGACACGCGAACCGTCGGGTTGCAGATACACCAAACGTTTGGTAGGCACGCATCCTTGTATCATCCATATCAACACAAGAAGCGGAAGGAAATGATAACGACGCATAAATTTTTTTTATTGAATTACAAAGATAATTAAAAATCAATATCGGGATAAAGAAAATCGTCTTGCGGGTATCGCTTGATATGAATGTCCCGGACGCTGCGATATAAAATCTTGCGCAAATGGTCAAAACCTTCCTTGTGTAATGCCGAAATGAAAACCACGGGCACGTCGCTCAGGCGATAACGTTTTTTAAGCACGCGCAAGTCCTCAGGCGAGAGTTTGTCGATTTTGTTGAACACCAAAATCCGTTTTTTGTCCGCCGCTTGCAAGTCGGACAAGGTTTCGTTGACGGCGCGTATATGCTCTTCGAATGCCGGATGCGAAGCATCGACAATATGCAGGAGAATGTCGGATTCGCGGATTTCGTCGAGGGTGGATTTGAAGGATTCCACCAATTCCGTGGGCAATTTTCGTATAAAACCGACCGTATCGCTCACCAAAAAAGATAAATTCCCGATTTGAATCTTATCGACTTTGGTGTCCAAGGTGGCGAAAAGTTTGTCTTCGGCAAACACGCCGGCTTTTGCCAAGGCATTCATCAGGGTGGATTTCCCCACATTCGTATAACCGACCAAAGCCACACGAACCAATTTACCGCGGTTGCCGCGCTGCGTTCGTTTCTGCTTATCGATTTTGGCCAATTTTTTCTTCAAATCGGAGATTCGTTTATTGACAATCCGCCTGTCCGTTTCGATTTCGCGCTCTCCCGGTCCGCGCATACCGATTCCCCCGCGCTGGCGCTCCAAGTGCGTCCACATTCCTTTCAGGCGCGGCAACAAATATTGATATTGCGCCAATTCCACCTGTGTACGGGCGTGCGCCGTGCGGGCGCGCATAGCAAAAATATCGAGAATCAAGCGCGTACGATCGAGGATTTTTACCTGCAATTCTTTTTCGAGATTAGCCTGTTGCGAAGGTGATAACTCGTCATCAAAAACAATTGTATCTATTTGATTTTCAATAACGTAAGATTTTATTTCCGCCAATTTTCCTCTTCCGACGAAAGTTTTGGGATTCGGACGGTCCAAGCGTTGGATAAATCTTTTCCTGACCTCACCGCCGGCGGTACGCACCAAAAAAGCCAGTTCGTCGAGATATTCTTCCGTCTCTTCCCTGCTCTGCCCCTTCGTCACAAGGCCCACCAGCACGGTTTTTTCGGCCTCTTTAACCAAATTTTTATTCTCTATCAAAATCCCGCGTTTTATTTGCTTGCAAAGTTATGTGTTAATCCGTTACCGGGAAAGATATCGCCTCCATATTTTCCAAGATTCAACGGCTTGTGCCACCAGCATACGCAATCCGTTTTGCGTTACGGCTCCTTGCCGGCGTCCGAATGCCAAAAACGGTGTTTCGGAAGGATTGTAATTGACATCGAACAGATAATGTCCGTCCGTTACGGCTTCATAGGGCAAGGGCGGAAACATTCCCGGATAATTTTTATTTCCCAAGGGCGTCGTATTGACAATCAGGCGGTGGTCTTTGACAATGTCGCGCGTCAAATCGTCGTAGGTCAGGGCATCCCGCTGTTTTTTCCTGCCGACTTTCAGGAAGGGGATTCCCATTTGTTTCAACACGTATGCCACGGATTCGGAGGTGGCGCCGGTTCCCAAAATCAATGCACGGTTATGCTGCGCTTTCCATTTCTTTTTGAGGGCATAACGAAATCCGGCAATATCCGTGTTGTAGCCGTTCACTTTTCCCTCGTCGAACAATATGGTGTTTACCACGCCGGTAGCCTCGGCCGGCGGATCCAGTTCATCCAAATAGGTGACAATTTCTCTTTTGTACGGAATGGTAATATTGAATCCGACATATGACGGATCTTGCAAATAGGCAATAATTTCAAAAGCGGAATCCACATCGGCAATTTCATAAACACAAGGACAACGATACCTTTGAAAAAGCTGTTTGTAAATCAGCGGTGAATAGGAATATCCGATATTTTTTCCGGCCAAGCCGAATTTATACACCTCATCCATTCTTCACGGATTGTTTTTCCAATAAAATAACAAGTACAAAGCCGGTCAATGCCGCCGTTAAAGCCGTTAAAACCGCGGGATCACCCGAAAAATTGCCGGGTAAGACATTTTTTGCTTCGAGAATAATCTCTTTCCCGTTCACCATTTCGGAACGGAGCACATTTTTCCAAGGCCATACCTTGTTCAGCGAACCCAACAGAAATCCGGCAAGAAATACCAATGTTTGACCGGGAAAACGATTGAAAAGCCATTTCAGTATGCGCGAAAACCCCAGTAATCCCGTAAGCACTCCCAAAGTAAACACAGCCAAAACAAGTATCCGCATCTCATTGACCGAAGACAAAATGAAAGCATACATTCCGAGGATAACCAGGATATAACTGCCGGATATGCCGGGCAAAATCATTGCCATACTCGCCACTGCCCCGGAAAGAAAAATAAAAATCAAGGATTCGTGTCCCTGCTCCGGTGAAATCGACGTAATCCAATAGGCAACAATGGCGCCGGAAAGAAAAAACAGCCACCAAAGCGGACGGATTTTCCCGGCTTGTTTCAGCACGAAATAAATACTCGCCAATATCAAACCGAAGAAAAAGGACCACAAAGGAACGGGATAATTTTTCAGCAAATAGGCAATCAAATGCGAGAAAGCAAACACGCTGGTCAAGATCCCCAAGGCCAGACTCGCCAGGAAATTTCCGTCGATATTGTTCCAGAAACAACGGAATTCACCGCGAAGCAGACATTTGAGATTATCGATATTCAGAGCGGCAATGGCATCGATCAAACGCCGGTAAATGCCGGTAATCAGTGCAACGGTTCCGCCCGAAACGCCCGGAATCAAATCGGCGGCACCCATCAGCATACCTTTTATATATACGGCAGGAAAAAAACGGAATAATTTCATAGCATTCGAACTCCGGCCTCAAAGATACGCCAATAAATCGTTCCGGAAACAAAAGCAAAATATCGCATCAACAACGGATATCCGGATTTGTCCCGCTACCGTAATCATTATAGCAAACACCCGGTATCGCAAACGTTTTATCCGGCGCCGTCATATCATTCCGAATAAATTTTATCATACAAATGGCGATATTTTTGCATAATCACACGGCGTTTCATTTTCATTGTCGGCGTGAGGTGTCCGGCATCGATAGACCAAACATCGCCGGTGAGTTCGAATTTTTTCACCCGCTCCCACTTGCCGAACTGGGCATTGTATTTTTCCACTTCTTGGGCGATTCTTTCGATTACTTTGGGATGGGCGGCAATTTCTTCCAAGGTTTTATCGTCGAAATTCATTCCGTGGCGTTTGGCCCATTCTCTAATAAAATCGAAAGCAGGCTGAATGAACGCCGCAGGCATTTTTTCACCTTCGCCGATGACCATAATCTGCTCGATAAAAGGCGACTGTTTCATCGCGTTTTCTATGAGTTGCGGCGCAATGTATTTTCCGCCGGAAGTTTTGAACATTTCTTTCTTGCGATCGGTGATTTTGAGCATTCCGTCCTCGTCGAGGATACCGATGTCTCCCGTATGCAGATAACCGTCTTTATTGATGGTTTCGGCTGTTTTTTCGGGATCTTTGTAGTAACCCTGCATAATGTTCGGCCCTTTGGCCAGAATCTCGCCGTCTTCGGCAATTTTTACTTCGGTAATATCGATAGGCAGCCCGACGGTTCCGATTTTCCATTTGGCATTGGGCGAATTGACGGAAATCACGCCGGAAGATTCGGTCAAGCCGTAACCTTCGAGAATATTCATACCGGCAGCGATAAAAATCCGTTGCAGACGCGGTTGCAAAGCGGCACTTCCCGAAATGATATACAGCAGTTCGCCTCCGAGGGCTTCGCGCCATTTGCTGAAAATAAGTTTACGCGCCAATTTCAATTTCAGGCTGTAAGGAAAACTTTTCTCCTTCGAAAAATCAAAGGCTTCTCCCACTTTGACAGCCCAGAAAAACAGGGATTTCTTGATGCCGGTCAATTCCATTCCCTTGGCAACGATTTTATCGTAAACTTTCTCGATCAAACGGGGAACGGCGGTAAACAAGTGCGGCTTGACTTCACGGATGTTATCCCCGATTTTATCGATGGATTCGGCAAAGAAAATTTGAAACCCGCCGTAAATGTATAAGTAAATAAGAACACGCTCAAAAATGTGACACGTGGGCAAAAAACTGATAACGCGTGTCGGTTTGGGCAACTCGGGCACACGTTTGAAAGAGGAAATTACCGTGCTGACAATATTTTTGTGCGAGAGCATCACCCCTTTGGGACGGCCGGTGGTTCCGGAAGTGTAAATAATCGTGGCCAAATCGTTTTCGTCAACGGCGGACTTGCGTTTTTCCACTTCCTCTTGCAAGGTTTCGTCTTTTCCCAAATCCAAAACTTCCTGCCAATTGGGCGCACCTTCGACTTTATCGAAGGTATAAACGCCTTTCAAGGTAGGGACTTTGTCTTTGACGGCCATTACTTTTTCGTACAATTCGGCATCCCCGACGAAGGCGTAGGAAATTCCGGCGTGATTGAAAATATATTCGTAATCGTCAATGGAAATGGTAGGATAGATAGGAATATCCCAAGCACCCAACTGTGTGATTCCCAAATCCATAGCACTCCATTCCGTCCGGTTTTGGTGGGCAATCAAAGCGATCTTATCTTCCTTTTGCACGCCGAGTTTGACCAAGCCGCGCGATATTTGTTGTACCAAATCATACAATTCCTTGGTGGAAACCGGCTTCCATTGCCCGTCGTATTTGGTCACCATTGCTTTGTCGAGGGGGTTTGTTTCCAACTGATAGGACAAAAAATCGAATACGCGTTTTATTTCCATAGAAAAAATTTTTTTTGATTACTTGACGATAAAAATAAAGAATTTTTCAGACATACTACACAATTTGACATTTTCGCAAAAAACAACATTTGTATTTTATGAAAACGCATTAATAACCGTCAATTTTACGGATTCCGGCAAATGATTTTAAACCGGCGAAGTTTTAGGCGTATTTTCGTCAAACGCGGATATTTTTCTAACTTTGTTGTCGATATAAATCGGAAATATGTTATTATTCATAGGCACACCGGAAGTTTTCGTTATCATTATCGTGGCAATTTTGATTTTCGGCCCGGAGAAAATTCCCGAAATCGCCAAAAATTTGGGTAAGGGCATACGGACTCTGCGCGACACGACCACGGACATCAAAAACGAAATCATCCGCGAAAGTGCCAAAAGCAACCTTAAAAAGGAATTGGACAAGCTGGATTTGGACAAGGAAGTCAAACAAATCCGCAAGATTATGGACGTTTCGGAGGAAATCGAGGATTTGACGAAAGAGATTAAAGGAACCGTGAAAAGAAAATAATGTCCTTTTTTAGCGCCGTTCAATCCGCCGACGAAAAAATTTTGCTGTATCTGAACCACTTGGGCAGTACGCGTTGGGACGGATTTTGGCTGTATATGAGCAACCAACACGCGTGGTGGTGGTTTTATCTGCTACTGATTTTACTGATTTTCTACAAGAATAAACCGAAAAACGCCCTGATACTGACGGTGGCGGTTCTCATCGCACTCTCGCTCAACGACCAAATGATCAACGGCATCAAAGCCCTGACGCACCGCCTGCGGCCCTGCAACGTTCCGCATCTGAAAACACAGTTGCGCATACTGAAATGTTCGCCGCAATTTTCGTTTTTTTCGGCGCACGCGGCCAACTCCTTTCTGGTAATTTCCGCTTTATTTTTCCGGCTGCGAAGCCGCTACCCGGTTATCATCTGGCTACTATTGTTTTTATGGGCATTTCTGACCGCATACAGCCGCCTGTACATAGGCATACACTACCCTTCGGACGTCCTGACCGGTGTTGCGGAAGGAATTATTTTGGGTTATCTAATTGGTAAATTGACGGGGAGGTTGAATCGGTAAACAAACAACCCATTATTGCCCCCAAAAACACCCCCGCCCGGCAAAATTGCCGGGCGGGGGTTTATGAAACGAAAAAAATTCATACTCACAAAAAGACTTCGTCTTTCGGGCTGTAGGCTTTGATAAATTCCCGGTTGAGGAAGGCAATTTCGGCCAGGGAAATGCCTTTC
>CAYUQW010000011.1:0-17635 GCA_964446985.1 uncultured Flavobacteriaceae bacterium | reverse complement strand
TTCATCGAAGAGTATTTCATCGGATTCTATCCCTGAATTTTCATCGATATTGCCTAAATTTTCATTTTTCATATTAAAAATTGCGTCATAAAAGGCAAAAAACATCATTGGCTTTCTCGTATATAAAAAATTTTGTATATATTTGATATAACTAATCCCAAAAATTTAATTCTTATGAAAAAAGCCTTATTACTCCTGGCCGCATTTTTGATGGTCAATGTTACGTTTGCCCGTACGGCGGATTTGTTCTCGTATGATAAAGCCCAAGTGCAAAAAGCCCTGATAAATGCCGATGCCTTGGATCATTATGTATCCCAAGCTATGGTTTCCTTGGATAAAATCGATTTGGCCAACCCCGTGACGGCCAATTTCCTTGCCCAATCCGATAACAATATGATGGATGAACCCGCACTGGGTATTCCCGGTTTTGTGTGGGGACTTGTTCTCGGAGTGATAGGTATCCTTGTGGTTTATTTGGTTACCGAAGATAAGGAAGAGACCAAAAAAGCTTTATACGGATGTATTGCTGGCGCCTTGTTATGGACAGGTTGCTATTTCTTGCTCTTTGCCGGAGCGGCGGCATCTGCGTCATCCGGGTATTAACACGGATAGGAATTATATTAAATCCCTCTTTACCGGAGGGATTTTTTTATTTGCCGAATAGTAGTTTAAAAAATTTTTGTTATTTTTGGGCAAATAAACCATAAAACAAACCGTATGAAAAAATTATTACTTTTTGTTACATTGTTAGCGGCAATTAATGTCAGCTTTGCCCGTACGGCGGATTTGTTCTCGTATGACAAAGCCCGGGTGCAAAAAGCCTTGGTGAATGCCGATGCCTTGGATCATTATGTATCCCAAGCTGTGGTTTCGTTGGATAAAATCGATATGGCAAATCCCGTTACTGCTAATTTTAAAGCGGAATCGGATAATAACCTGATGGACGAACCCGCACTGGGAATCGGCGGATTTTGGTGGGGATTGATCCTCGGATGGGTCGGTATTTTGATCGTTTATCTGGTTACCGAAGATAAGGAAGAAACCAAGAAGGCCCTTTACGGTTGTATCGTTCAAGGTGTTGTCGGACTTGCTTGTTATGTGCTTTATTTGGCATTGATTGTAGGAACTTGGTCGGCGATGGTATCCGAAGCTCCATCTTATTAATTTTAATGGTAAAATATCGTTCGAATAAAATCTCTCCTTAGGGAGAGATTTTTTTATATCATCGGATGAGGATTTATTGAATTTATGCGTATAAAAATAGAAATTTACAAAGAGGAAAAATTTCCTGATTTTTAAATCACGAGGAATATGGGTTTATTTATTATCAAAAACGACAATGGTTAGTCTAAAAACCGGTATTTGATTTTCACAAAGGAAGAGTCGGCGGCAACTTCCAGTACTTTCAGTGCGAGATGTTTCCCTGCCGTACTTCGCAATGCCAGCCCGTAAACGTGATTGACTTGCGGGGTCCAGTAATTACGCCAAGTCGTATTATACGGGTAAGTTACTTCGTCAAAATCAACAGTGCCCAAATCTTCCAAATGATCATTCCCTTCCAGATATTTGGTTCCCAAATGGTCGGTGTACCATAAATCCGTTGTGTAGCCCCAATCACCCGTTGCCTTAGTTGTGAAATTATAACCTTGATTCAGCTGCAAGGTTATTTCTTTGTCGTTACTTATGCTTTTTTTCTTGCAGCCCGACAGGAGAGCCGGAGAAAGCCAAAAAATAATCATGAGGAGTTTTAAAGTTTTCATTTTTACGTAAGTTTATTAAAATAAAAATACTTTATGTTAATAATTTTAAATATGATAAAAATCATTTAACCGTGTTGAAAATTTCCCTTTTTTTATAAAAAAGATTGATGAATATTATGTGGTATTTATAAATATTCAGCCTTATGAAAAAATATATGTTTTTTGTATTGGTGTTTATAAGTTCTTCGGTATTGTTTGCCAAAAAATCGGACTTGTTTTCTTATGATAAGGAAACGGTTCGGGAAGCCTTCATTGAAGCTGACCGGTTGGACCAATATGTTTCACGAATTCACATGGGTCTGGATCAAATGGATTTATCAATTCCGATGATGAGTCGTTTTTCCCGGGATAATTACGGGATGATGGAAGAACCTTTGTTGGGCATTAGCGGATTTTGGTGGGGATGTTGTTTCGGCGAATTAGGTATTATTGCTACCTTGCTTACGGGAGATAACAAAGAAATTACTCGATCGATTGCCGGTTGCCTTTTGGCCAATCTTGTTTGGGGAGGAGGCTATTTGCTTATGGGATCGCTTAACTGAATTTACGTATGTAAAAATGTTTTGTTTTTTGTTGATGAATACAGCCTGAATTATAATAATTCTTCTTGCAAACCCAATATCCCTTAAACCTTTCCGTTGGTATATTGTCTAAAAAAGAAAAACAGGACTGGAAGCGGAAAAGTTGATATTATCCGAAAAAGATCCCGACCGGCGGATGCGTTTGATAATCCGTTATTTCGGGGAACGTCTGTACGCCGTGATTCGCCCCGTTGTCAAAACGCACGAAGATGCCGATGATGTGATGCAGGAAACGTTGCTGAAAATTCATTCGCATTTCGATCAATTCCAAGGAAACAGCCGGCTTTTTACGTGGATGTATCGTATTGCATATAACGAATCCCTTCATTTCTTGCGGAAGAAATACCGCGGACAACATACGGCGGATTTCAAAGAAGCATTGTTGCAAAATTTACGTGCCGATCCCTGGTTTTCGGGGGATGAAGCCGCTTGGAAACTGGAAAAAATCCTTGCGGAATTGCCCGAACGTCAGGCCGAGGTTTTCCGGCTGAAATATTTTTCCGGGCTGAAATACAAGGAAATTGCCGGGATTCTCGGTATTTCCGAAGGCGCTTTGAAGACCCATTATCATTTGGCCGTAAAGAAAATCAAATCGAAACTTTCCGAAGCGGATTAAACCTTTGCCGTTCCGCACGGTCCAATATGCGAAACCGAAAAATTTACCGAAATGAAAAAAACAGGAATTTTACTGCTGGCTTTGTTACTGGGATTTACCCTAACGGCACAACCGCGCCAAGCCCAACGGCCGGTTAAGGACAAAAAGGCTTTGATCGAAAAGAAATTGGCTTTTCTGCGGGAGAATTTGGCACTGACCGATAAGGAATACGCCCGGTTTGCGCCCGTGATGAAAAATTACGAGATGAAGCGTTGGCAATTGTTCGACGAGAAGCGAAATCTGATGAAAGCCTTCAAAACCGGGAAAGAAAATATGTCCGATAAAGAATTGACGGATTTGCTGGATAAGGTCCTTCAAAAAGACCGCCAACTTTTTGAACTGAAAATGGCGTATTACGAACAGGTGAAAAAAATGCTACCCGTGCGCAAGTTTGCTTTGTTGCTGAAATACGAACTGCGTTTTCGCAAGCGGTTATTGCAACGTATGCACCGCCGGGGCGGAGGGCCGCAGCGTTTCCGCTCGCGCGGAGGTCGTCATTGATGCTTTGTCCGCTAAAAAATCCTACCTTTGCGGAAAAATAAGCTATGCCCGATTTCCGCGTGAGATTTGCTCCCAGTCCGACCGGTCCGCTACATATCGGCGGCGTTCGGACTGCTTTGTATAATTACCTGTTGGCCAAGAAGAACGGCGGAAAATTTATTCTCCGTATCGAGGATACCGACCGAAAACGTTTTGTGCCCGGCGCCGTGGAATATATTCAAGAAGCCTTGGCGTGGGCCGGGATCGTTCCCGACGAAGGTTACGGCTATGGCGGTGATAAAGGTCCTTACCGCCAGAGCGAACGCTCGGAGATCTACCGCCGGTATGCGGATAAACTCCTGCGTGAAGGCAAAGCCTACTACGCTTTCGATACGCCGGAAGAATTGGAAGCTTTGCGAAAGGAAGCCGAAGGTAAAGGCGAAACGTTTACCTACAATTATGCCGTCAGGGACAGGTTACATAATTCCTTAAATCTTACGAAGGACGAAACCGAAAAGAAGCTGAAATCCGGCATTCCTTATACTATCCGGTTTAAGGTCCCGGCCGGGGAAGAATTGGTTTTGCACGATTTGATCCGCGGAGAGATCAAAGTAAATACGTCCACTTTGGACGACAAGGTTTTGATGAAGAGCGACGGCTTGCCTACGTATCATTTGGCCAATATCGTGGATGATCATTTGATGGAAATATCCCACGTTATTCGCGGCGAGGAATGGCTGCCGTCCCTTCCGCTGCATATTTTGCTCTACAAGGCTTTCGGTTGGACTCCGCCGGCTTTTGCCCATTTGCCCTTGATTCTCAAACCGGCGGGGAAAGGGAAATTGAGCAAGCGCGACGGTGTCAAAGGCGGTTTCCCGGTATTTCCTTTGGCTTGGAAAGACCCCGGGTCGGGTGAAGTTTTCCGGGGATACCGTGAGGAGGGCTATTTACCCGTTGCATTTGTCAATATGTTGGCCCTGTTGGGATGGCACCCGGCGGACGAGAAGGAAATTTTCACTTTGCCCGAATTGATAGAGGCCTTTGATTTGGCGCGTATCAATAAATCGGGCGCACGTTTCGATCCGGATAAGGCCAAATGGATTCAGCAACAACATTTCCAAGCACTTTCCGATGAGGAGATGTTGCAAAAAATCATTCCCGTTTTGAACGAAAAGCTTGGTTTTGATGTTCACGGTAAAGCCTTGACGGAATACACGAAAAAAGTATTGTCTTTGGTGCGCGAACGTTTGGTTTTTCCGTCCGATTTTTGGACGTGGGCTTCCTTTTTCTATGTGGCACCCGGGGAATTCAATCCGAAAGCGGTAAAAAAACAGTGGAAAGCACAAACGCCGGAAATTTTGCAAAAACTTCTCGGGGTGTTGGAAAAGATTACGGAATGGCGGGGGGCGGAAATCAAACGCCGGGTTTCGGAATGGATCGAAGAAGAAGGACTCGGTTTCGGTAAAGTATTGCAGCCGGTGCGTATTGCTCTGACAGGCGACTTGAAAGGTCCCGACCTGTTTGCAATGATGGAATTGCTGGGTCGCGACGAAACCCTGAAACGGATACGTTTTGCCCTGAAAACCGTAAGGAAATAACAAACTTTGTCATTTTCTCTATATTTGCACACGAAAAGGCGGGTGTGGCGGAATTGGTAGACGCGCCAGACTTAGGATCTGGTGCCGCAAGGCGTGGGGGTTCGAGTCCCTTCACCCGCACAAAAACGGATTTTTCGTTTGCACTTGATATTTGTCAAGTAACGAACGTCGCCCCGTTATCTTAACAAGTTTTGTGAATGAACGGTTGGTCTAAACTGGCAGGTATAATTCTCAGAAAAAAAAATTGGTTTCTGGGCATTATTTTATTGCTGACCGTTTTTTTTGCCTGGCAATTGACCAAAGTCAAACTTTCCTACGAGAGCCACAGCATATTACCTGCGGATCATCCGCTCGTCAAGGATTACCGGTTTTTCAGAAAAATTTTCCCTACGGGAAACAGTATCATTCTTTTGGGGATAAAGGACGACAGGTTTTTTGAGCCGGAAGTGCTTGATGCTTGGGACGATTTCTCCCGTGAAATCCGGAAATGGCCTGCCGTCAAAAGTTTTATCGGTCCGACCGATTTACCCGTTCTCCGTCTCGATCGCGCAAGGAAACGTTATGTGGTCAAACCGTTGGAGTTCCATAAACCTTTCGATCGCCAAAAAGCCGAAGCCCTACGAAAAACACTGATGGACAGCCTTCCTTTTTATCACGGGCATTTGATCAATACAAAATCGGGGGCGTTGGCGGCAACCGTTTTGATCGATCCTGAAATTGCCAATACCAAGAAGCGCGTAAAATTCATTACCAAGGAATTGATTCCGGCTATCCGCCGTTTCGAGAAACAAACGGGTATCAAGGTTCACACATCCGGATTGCTGTATATCCGCACGCTTAACGGAATAAATCTGCGCAACGAGATACCTTTGTATATTATCCTGACGCTTTTTGTAACCAGTTTTATCCTTTGGTTTTTCTTTCGCTCTTTTCCGCCTATTTTCATTTCATTGATTATCGTTAGTTTGGCGTCGGTATGGGCGGTCGGATTTATGGCGATGCTCGGTTTCAAAATTACCATTCTCACGGCCATTATTCCCGCTTTAATCATTATTATCGGCGTTCCCAATACGATTTTTCTTATCAATAAATACCAGCAGGAACTGATCAGCCACGGAAATCAGGCGCGCTCCTTGCAACGTATTGTTACCAAAACCGGAAACGCCGTATTGATGACCAACCTGACTACGGCTATGGGTTTTGCCACGTTTATCATTGTCAATAACGATATGCTGCGTGAACTGGGCATTGTGGCGACTTTCGGTATTTTTTCCATTTTTGTGCTTTCGCTCTTGCTGATTCCTATCATTTTCAGTATGATGCGCTTGCCCAAGGAAAGATATTTGCGCCATTTGCGAAAAAAATGGATACTGGATTTTATCGAATGGCTGGTCCGGACGGTCAAATGGCGAAAAGTAATGATTTTTTCCGTGACGATTCTGCTCATTATTATCAGCGCTATCGGCTTGACGCGTATCAAGATTGCCGGAAGTATTTTGGCCGATTTACCGCATAACAAACCTTTTTATCACGATATTAAATTTTTTGAGAAGGAATTCGGCGGGATTTTGCCTTTGGAATTTATGATAGATATGAAAAAGCCCAAGCAAGTTTGGAGTCAACGTAACCTGAAAAAGATGGATGTTTTCCAAGGGCAAATCGAAACTTTTCCGCAGTTGTCCAAGCCGGTTTCCATAGTGAATATTATCAAATTCGCCAAGCAGGCTTTTTACCGTAACAAGCCGCATTATTATTCACTTCCCACGACGCACGAGCGCAATTTTATGCTTCCGTATATCAAACGCTCCGGCGGTAAATTGCAGTTGCTCCGCTCTTACGTGGATTCCACGGGGAGATATGCCCGCATTACGACGTATATGAAGGATATCGAAATTCCGGAGATGGAGAAATTGGAATATTATCTTTCCTTGCAGGAGAAAAAATTGTTTCCTCCCGGCAAATACCACGTGATGATGACGGGTAAAGCCCGTTTGTTTTTGGCCGGAACGCGTTATTTGCTCAACAATCTTTTTTATTCGTTGAGTTTGGCCGTGCTACTGATATCACTGGTGATTTTCTTTATGTTCCATTCCAAAAAAACGGTGGTTGTATCGATGATTCCCAACCTGTTGCCGCTATTGTTTACCGCGGGAATTATGGGCTATGCAGGCATTCCGTTGAAACCTTCGACCATTTTGATTTTCAGTATTACTTTGGGCATTTCCGTGGACGACACCATTCATTTCCTGACCAAATACCGCGAAGAACTGAAAAAACACCATTGGCACGTGCCCAAAGCCGTGATTATAGCCCTGCGCGAGACGGGTATCAGTATGTTTTATACGTCAATCGTTTTGTTTTTCGGTTTTATGGTTTTCCTGATTTCCGATTACGGCGGAACCAAAGCCCTGGGCGGACTGATTTCCACCACACTCCTCGTGGCTATGTTTTCCAATTTGATTCTGTTGCCCGCTTTGTTGCTGTTCCTCGATAAAATCATTGCCAACAAAAAAACCTTGCAAGGATGAGCGATTTCCGGCTGTTTTTCGATCTCGGTTGGGGGCATATTATGAATTTGGAAGCCGCCGATCATATATTGTTTCTGTTGGCGTTGATTATGATTTTTTCCTTTAAGGATTGGCGGAAAGTATTGTTGATGGTTAGCTTTTTTACCTTGGCGCATACGGCTTCGATGGCGGCTTTGGCTTTCGGGCTGATCAAGGTGCAAACACATTGGGTCGAAGTGGGAATTATGTTGACCATAATTATAACGGCCATAAGCAATTTAATCAGCAGAAGTGCCGGATGGCATATCGCTTTTTCGTTTATTTTCGGGTTGATTCACGGACTGGGTTTTGCCCATTCGTTTGTTTTGATGAGCCGCACATACGGGCAAAAATGGCTGTTGCTCTTGGCTTTTGCGGCAGGAATCGAAGCGGCACAAATCGTTTTGATTATTTTGTTCCTGTCGATACTTTGGGTGCTGCGAAAACCTATGAAAATTTCCGAAAAAATCTTGACCGTGGCTTTATCGTTTTTTATCTTGGGATATAGCTTATCTTTGTTGTTGGAAAGAATTTGAAATAAGGCCGGATATATTTTCGCGTAAATTATGGACAAAAAATTGAAATACGACATTATTTACCTGCGAATGGCCAAGGAATGGTCGCGCTTGTCCTATTGTAAACGCAAGCAAGTCGGTGCATTGATCGTAAAAGACGGGATGATCATTTCCGACGGATACAACGGCACGCCTTCGGGGTTTGAAAATGTCTGTGAAGATGCCGAAGGACATACAAAATGGTATGTTTTGCACGCCGAAGCCAATGCCATTACCAAAATGGCCCGTTCGACACAAAGCAGTGAAGGAGCAACACTTTACGTAACGGTTTCGCCTTGTCGCGAATGTAGCAAGCTGATTTTCCAAGCCGGTATCAAACGCGTGGTTTATCTGGAAAAATACAAGGATGACAGCGGGCTGAAATTTCTTGAAAAAGCCGGTGTGGAAGTCAAACAAATTCCCGTGATCGATTTGAACGATGAGCAATAACCGCAGCTATATCAGGGTAACTTTATTGGCAGGATTGATGCTTATCATAGGTATCCTTATCGGATATTATTGGAGTTTTAACGGGAAACCGGATGTCTTTATGCCGGATAAGTCCCTCGGCAAAAGCCGGAAAGTGGACGAATTGCTGCAATTTATCTCCGAACATTACGTAGATAAGATCAATACCGACAGTTTGATGGACGATGTTATCCGCGATATTATGTCGAAACTGGATCCGCATTCGGTTTACATTCCCAAGAAAGAATCGGAGAGCGTACGCGAGACGATGCAAGGAAATTTTGTCGGATTGGGCGTTGAATTTCAAATGAATAAAGATACGTTCACGATTTTCCGCGTATTGGACAACAGCCCGGCAAAAAAGGCCGGTTTGCGCGTGTTCGACCGGATTATTGCCGTTGACGGACAAAGCGTCGCAGGAAAACATATTCCTTTGGATACCATTGTATCGAAACTCAAAGGCAAAGCGGATACCTATGTGAATTTGACCGTAAAGCGCTTCCCGGAAGACACGGTTTTTCAGGTAAAAATCAAGCGTGAGAAGGTGCCTATTGTCAGTGTTCCCGCCGCTTTTATGCTTAACGATACGTTGGGATATATCCGTATCGAGGTGTTCTCGGATAATACCTATGACGAATTTCACAAAGCCCTTTCCCGTCTCAAACAACAAGGGCTCAAAGCCTTGATTTTGGATTTGCGCGGCAATTCGGGCGGATACTTGAAACAGGCCAATCTGATAGCCGATGAATTTTTACCTTCGGGACGGTTGATTTTCTATACCAAAAATCACGAAGGGAATATCGAGAAAGTGTATGCCACCGGGCGCGGTGCTTTCGAAAAAGGCCCGCTTTTCGTGCTGATAGATCAAAACACGGCTTCGGCCAGTGAAATCGTTGCCGGGGCTTTGCAGGATAACGACCGGGCGCTTATCGTGGGACGCCGTTCCTACGGAAAAGGCTTGGTGCAGGAAGAAATTCCCCTGAACGACGGCTCCATCATGCGCATAACCACCGCCCGCTATTATACGCCCAGCGGACGTTCCATTCAACGACCTTACAAAAAAGGGCATAAGGAAGAATATGACAACGATTTTTATCTGCGATATTATAACGGGGAATTGTTTTCCAAGGACAGTATCAAAATCAACAAAAAACTGAAATTCAAAACGCGCGGAGGCAGGACGGTTTACGGAGGAGGCGGTATTATTCCGGATATTTTTGTGCCGTTGGATAAATCGCTTTACCATGATTCGTATCAAATCATTATGTTGCGAAGCCGGTTGAACGATATTTTGGAAGATTATTACAGGCATTATTTCCGGGAATTGCAATCGATGTCCGAAGAAGATTTTGTGCATAACGACACCTTGGGACAAAGTATCTATCGCTTCTTGCTCAACCACGAACATTTGTCCGTCGATGACAGTATTCCGCAAGATA
This sequence comes from uncultured Flavobacteriaceae bacterium, assembly GCA_964446985.1. Taxonomy (GTDB): domain Bacteria; phylum Bacteroidota; class Bacteroidia; order Flavobacteriales; family Flavobacteriaceae; genus JAADED01. The sequence goes on along the minus strand of CAYUQW010000011.1, from coordinate 7,554 downwards.
AAGTCAAACGTTTCGAAAATACCTTGCACGCATTCCTGGGACGGAATATTTACGGTTTGAATGCGTATTTTGCCATACACGCCAAAGCGGATAAAGATATCGAGCGATTGTTGACATTACCTGCCGACAGCTTGCGAATCTATGGACATTAATATTTTTTCAGCCACGGATACGGCCGGAAGGGATAAACAAATTCTGGAAGTTTTTCGCTTTCAATATCAACACAATGAGGTATATCGCCGTTTTGCCGGTTTGACCGGTCGAACGCCCGACAAGGTAAAACGTGTCGAAGATATTCCGTTTTTGCCCGTGGAAATGTTCAAAACCCACCAAGTGGTTTCCGCCGGGCCGCCTTATGATGCCGTATTTCGCAGCAGCGGAACGAGCGGAATGGCATTCAGCCGGCATTATGTCAAAAATCTGGCGCTATACCGTGAGGCTTTCCTTCGCGGTTTCGAGATGTTTTACGGTCCGGTTTCGCAATACGTTATTTTGGCTTTGCTGCCTTCGTATCTGGAACGGGAAGGCTCGTCGCTGGTGTATATGGTTTCGGAATTGATCCGGAGGAGCGGCAAGGCCGAAAGCGGTTTTTATCTGAAAAACACCGAAGATTTGATTCGTCAAATGGAAAAATCGGAGCGGGCGGGGCAAAAAACCGTTTTGATCGGCGTTAGTTTTGCTTTGCTGGATTTGGCGGAAACGGTGCGTATGAATCTGAAACATACGATTGTGATGGAAACCGGCGGGATGAAAGGCCGACGTAAAGAGATAACGCGTATGGAGTTGCACGAAAAATTAAAGGAGGCTTTCGGTGTGGACGCCATTCATTCCGAATACGGTATGACGGAATTGCTGTCGCAAGCGTATTCGAAAGGCGAAGGAAAATTTCGCACACCGCCTTGGATGAAAATATTGATACGTGATTCCGAAGATCCGTTGGCTTATCTGCCCGCAGGGAAAACGGGCGGTATCAATATTATCGATTTGGCCAATATTTATTCCTGCTCGTTCCTTGCCACGCAGGATTTGGGCAAAATAAACGACGACGGAACCTTTGACGTGTTGGGACGGTTTGATAACAGCGATGTGCGCGGGTGTAATTTGCTTATTGCCGAATAAAAATTTTATCATAAATTGAAACGCCGTAAAATATCAGTCTATGTCTTTGTTTTCTCATAAACATTTCGGTCTCTACACCGATTTTTACGAACTCACAATGGCCCAAGGCTATTTTTTTCAGGGCTTGCACCGGGAGCCGGCGGTTTTCGATTATTTTTTCCGACGTATGCCTTGCAACAGCGGGTATGTGATTTTTGCCGGCCTGGGCGATTTGTTGGATGCATTGGAACGTTTCCGGTTTACGGACGAGCAATTGGCGTGGTTGAAAAGTCAGGGTTTTAAGGAAAAATTTTTGGATTTTTTGAGAGACTTCCGCTTTGGCGGAACGATAATAGCGCCGCGTGAAGGGGAAGTTATTTTCAATAACGAACCGGTTTTGAGTGTCAAAGGCAATATTGTCGAAACACAGCTTATCGAGTCGTTGCTACTGAATTTTCTCAATTTCGAATCGCTTGTCGCCACGCGTGCCGCCCGTATCGAAACGGTTTTGAAACCGGGACAGTCTTTTTCGGATTTCGGTTTGCGCCGTGCACAAGGATTGGCTTCGTTGCAAGCTTCCCGTGCGGCTGTTATCGGCGGGGCCGTTTCGACTTCCCATACCGAAGCCGCGCGTACTTTCGATATGAAAGCCGTGGGGACAATGGCCCATTCGTGGGTACAAACTTTTGACGACGAATTGACGGCTTTCCGCAAATATGTCGAAATTTATCCCGACAATGCCGTTTTGTTGGTGGATACCTACAACACGTTGAAATCGGGAATTCCCAATGCCATTACCGTGGCCAAAGAATTGGAGCAAAAAGGTTTCCGCCTGCGTGCTATCCGTATCGACAGCGGCGATATGGCCTATCTTTCCCGCAAGGCACGACAAATGCTCGATGAAGCGGGATTGGAATATGTCAAAATCATTTCGTCCAATTCGCTGGATGAATATTTGATCCGGAGTTTGAATTTACAGGGAGCCGAACTGGATATGTTCGGTGTGGGAACACGTTTGGTAACGTCCTATCAATGTCCGGCTTTGGACGGCGTTTACAAATTGGCCTGTTTTAACGGCGAGCCCCGCCTGAAAATTTCCGAGGATATTGCCAAAATTTCCTTGCCCGGCGAAAAAGAATTGTGGCGTGTGTACGATGAAAACGGAATGTTTTATCGTGATGCGATAATCCTTTCGGATGAAAATATCGATGAAACCGTAACGATATATCACCCCGATTACCGCTTCAAAAATACGCGTATCGACGGATTGCACAAGGAAAATCTCCGCCGGGTGGTGATGGAAAACGGTAAAGCCTTGGCGGTGGAAAGAAACGTATATGCCATTGCCGAATACCGCCGTGAACGGATGCAAAAACTCTCCGATGAAATGAAACGGTTTGAGAATCCGCATATTTACAAAGTCGGTATTAGCGAAAAACTCTTTAATTTGCGTCAAACCTTGATTCAAAATCATTTGAAATGAAAAAAGCCTTGTTTATTGTCGATTTGCAAAACGATTTTTTACCGGGAGGCGCATTGGCCGTTCCGCGGGGGGACGAAATTATCGAGCCCGTCAACAAGTTGCAAGCGCATTTCGATATGGTTTTGGCTTCCAAAGACTGGCATCCGGCCGATACCAAACATTTTGACAAATGGCCGGTGCATTGCGTCAGGGGAACCTACGGTGCCGAGTTTCCCGCCGGTTTGTCGTTGTCGCGTGTGCAACGGGTTTTTCTGAAAGGAACCGGTGAATCCGACGACGGATATTCGGCTTTCGAAGCCACCAATGACGACCTGAAAAGTTATTTGAAAATTCACGGCGTGGAAGCCTTGTATGTTGTCGGTTTGGCTACGGATTATTGCGTAAAAGCGACGGCAATCGATGCGGCCAAGGCAGGATTTGAAACCTTTGTCATTCCCGAAGCCGTTCGTGCCGTGGATTTGCAGCCCGGCGACGGTGAAAAAGCTTTCGAAGCGATGAAAAAGGCAGGCGTGCGGATAATATCTATGAAAGAAATCGTATAGTTTATGCTCTATTCAATGACCGGCTACGGAAAAGCCGAAACCGTTCTGGACGATGTCCGTTATGAGATTGAAATCAAATCCGTCAACGGAAAAAATTTCGATGTGCAAATCCGCCTGCCACAGTGGTTTCGCCATAAGGAAATCGATTTGCGCAAACGCATACAACAACGTTTGTTACGTGGAAAAATCGGTTTGACGATTTCCTGGGAAACGCTTTCGGATAAGCCGTCCAGTCAAATCCGCAACGGCGTCTTGCAAGCCTATTGGGAACAAATCCGGGCAAGTTTTCCGGATATCGACAAAGCGCCCGTGGTGGCGGCTTTGCTTCGCCAGAATGACGTTTGGCAACAGGAAGAAAACGAAGACAATGATGCCTTGTGGAACCGCTTGGAGCCGTATGTCGAAAAGGCGATGGACGAATTGATTCGATTTCGCAAGCAGGAAGGAGAGGAAATCGAAAGGAATATGTTGAGCAAAATCGATCAAATCCGTGCCGGTTTGGATGAAATTGTCCGTATCGCCCCTTCGCGTATCGAGAAAATCCGTGAAAGATTGGAAAAATCGGTGGCGGAAATAAAAGAATCGGTCGACGAGCAACGGATGGAGCAGGAAATACTGTTCTATCTGGACAAATTGGATATCAACGAAGAAATCAGCCGGTTATCCAACCATATCCGCTATTTTTTGCAAACGCTGGACAGTGATGAATTATCCAAAGGCAAAAAATTGAATTTTATCGCGCAGGAAATGGGACGCGAAATCAATACGATCGGTTCCAAAGCCAATTTCGATGCCATACAACATTCGGTAGTGCGGATGAAAGATGCCTTGGAACAAATCAAAGAGCAAACGTATAACATTTTGTAAATCAAATAAATATGAAAAATTCCGATGTAAAACCGCATATTTTGATTGTGGACGACGAAACGGATATATTGGAATTTTTACGTTTTAATTTCGAACAAAAAGGCTATAAGGTTCAAACGGCCGAAAACGGAAAAAAAGCCTTGGAAAAGATTCGGAAACATCAGCCCGATATCATATTGCTGGATGTGATGATGCCCAAAATGGACGGCTTTGAAACCGCCGCCCGCATACGTGAAATGCCGCGCGGATACGATCCGGTGATCATTTTTCTGACAGCCCGCAGTGATGAAGTCTCGGAGCTTTCGGGATTTCGTTCCGGTGCGGATGATTATATTGCCAAGCCCATACGCATTGCCACGCTTATGGCACGGATTGAGGCCATTTTCAAGCGTCGCGCCAAGACGATACGCCCCGGTTCGCCGGTGTTAAAATTCGGTGATTTGACCATAGACGTTAACAAAAGAAAGGTTTATGTCCGGGATAAGGAAGTGGCTTTGCCGCGGATGGAATACAATATTTTGATGCTGTTGGTGTCGGAACCGGGAAAGGTTTTTACGCGTGACGAAATTTACGATGAAGTATGGGGAAATCAAGTCATAGTCGGCGATCGAACTTTGGATGTGCATATTCGCAAGTTGCGTAAAAATATCGGAGAAAATTTTATCAAAACGCATAAAGGAATCGGTTATTCTTTTGTGTCCGGCTAAAATACCGGTATGAAAAATCTTAGCCCGGCCAAGCTTATTGCCTTGTCTTCATTGGCGGTTTCCGTGACCGGCATTGCGGCGATGCTGTTTCTGGAAAATTTAGGCTATCCCTTGGGATTACGCTTGTTATTGGCCGGACTTATCCTGTTTTTTGTGTCGGATGTTATTTTTTCGGTTTTGGTTCGAAAATTTTTGTTCGAAAAAATCAAGCTTATTTATAAAATCATACGCCGTGTAAAAGGCGAAAAGATACTGGACGACAAAATCGATTTGAACAAAAATGTCTTGCAAGAAACCGAAAACGAGGTGTTGAACTGGCAGCGAAAACAGTCAAAGGAGATCAAGCAACTGAAAAAAATGGAAAAATTCCGCCGGCAATACATCGGAAATGTTTCGCACGAACTCAAAACGCCCATTTTCAACATTCAAGGTTATCTGGAAACTCTATTGGCCGGTGTGGAAGATGAACATTTACGCCGGAATTTTTTGCAAAAGGCGATGCAAAATGTCGAACGGTTGAATGTAATCGTGCGGGATTTGGATATCATTTCGCGTTCCGAAACCGGCGATTTGAAACTGGAAAAACAGCCTTTCAATATCAAACGCTTGATCGAGGAAGTATATGCCCATTTGGAAATGCAGGCACAAAATGCGCGCGTGGAGTTAACGTTTAAGCCCGGCAAATGCGAAGGATACACCGTTTACGCCGACAGGGAGCGAATCCGGCAAGTATTGCAAAACCTGGTTGTCAATGCCATTCATTACAACGTGGAACACGGCAAGGTGACGGCTTCCTGTTATGATATGGGCGAGATGATTTTGGTGGAAATTTCCGATACGGGTATCGGGATCAAACAAAAACATTTGCCGCATCTGTTCGAGCGTTTTTACCGCGTGGATAAAATGCGCTCACGGCGAAAAGGCGGTTCCGGCTTGGGTTTATCCATTGTAAAACACCTTCTGGAAGCCCACGGTCAATCCGTGCACGTGCGAAGCAAATACGGTAAGGGAAGCACTTTCGGATTTATGCTTCCGAAAGCGCTTGCCAAGTAAATTTTATCGTATTAGATTTTGATTTCGGCGCCCAACAATTCGACGAATTGGCGCATCCAATCGGGATGTGCGGGCCAAGCGGGTGCCGTGACCAAATTACCGTCGGTGATGGCTTTGTCCACGTCTATTTCCACGTAATTGGCACCGCTTTGGGTTAATTCGGGCCCTACGGCCGGATAAGCCGTCAGCGTACGCCCTTTGACTACGCCTGCGGCATTGAGGATTTGCGGCCCGTGGCAAACGGCGGCAACAGGTTTGTTCGTTTCGAAGAAATGGCGGGTGATTTCAAGGACTTTTTCATTGAGACGAAGGTATTCGGGCGCACGGCCGCCACCGATAACAAGCCCGGCATAATCTTCGGGATTGACCTTGTCGAAATCATAATTCAAGGTGAAATAATGTCCGCGTTTTTCGGAATAGGTTTGTTCGCCTTCGAAATCGTGGATAGCCGTGATAACTCTTTCTCCGGCTTTTTTGCCGGGACAAACGGCGTGCACTTCATAACCTAACATGGTCAACATTTGAAAAGGGACCATCGTTTCGTAATCTTCGGCATAATCGCCGGCAAAAAGCAATATTTTTTTCATAATCGTATAAATTTAACGGTTAAAATCGTTACAATTTACAAAAAAATGCGGATAAAATCAAATCTTTAATAGGTTATATTAATCCAGAAAATCGGTCATTTCGCGCATAACCTTTTTGGCGGGCTCGTTTTCATATAAGATACGGTATGCCGCTTCGATGATAGGGAGGGAGGCACGGCTTTTTTCCCGGTTGATGAGCCAAGCGCTTTTGGTGGCATAATAACCTTCGGCCACCATCGTCATTTCCATCATAGCCGATTTCACCGTATAGCCTTTGCCGATCATATTTCCGAACATGCGGTTGCGGCTGAACGTGGAATAGGCCGTTACCAGCAAGTCGCCCAAATAGGCCGATTTCAGGATATTGCGTTTCTTTTTGTCGATATTTTTTTTAATGAACCGGCGCATTTCGCGGATGGCGTTGGAGATCAGCACCGCCTGGAAATTATCGCCGTAACCCAAGCCGTGGGCCATACCCGCCACAATGGCATAAATGTTTTTCAACACGGCCGCCCATTCGATACCGCTGACGTCTTTGCTGTAAGTCGTACGGATGTAATCGCACTCCAACATCTCCGACATTTCCCGTGCAAAAGCTTTTTTCCCCGCGCCTACGGTCAGGTAGGACAAGCGTTCCATCGCCACTTCTTCGGCGTGGCAAGGTCCGGCAATGACACCCGTGCGTTTACGATCCATACCGAAATGTTCCATCAGATAATCGGTGAGTATCATCAGGTTTTCGGGGATAATCCCTTTGGTGGCCGAGAAAATCACTTTATCCGTTAAATCCGTATCGATTTTGTCCAATTCTTCCTTGACATAAGCCGAAGGAATGGCTACTATAATAAAATCGGAAGCGGAAACGACTTCATTGATATCGTTTGAGAGGGATAATTTGTCCAAATCGAATTCTATCTGCCGGATATATTTGGGATTATGTCCGTGGATTTTCAGGTATTCCAACGTATAAGGCGTGCGGATATACCACCGGATATTGTCCGTATTTTCGCTCAACATTTTGACGAGCGCCGTTGCCCAACTGCCGTTTCCCAATACGCCTACGGAAGGTCGTTTGCTCATAGTTCGGATTTTGAATTAGGAAATATACACATTTGACGGGAATCATGCAATGACGTACGGGTTACGGCCGGGTTTATCAACAAAAAAACCGCCCGGAACGGTACCGGACGGTTTGGTCAATTTCGCTATCGGTTTCC
>CAYUQW010000010.1:3608-19114 GCA_964446985.1 uncultured Flavobacteriaceae bacterium | reverse complement strand
TTGGGATACGTCAATGATTAGTGACGAGGGCAAGATGAAATTGGGGATGATGTAGGATTTTCGTTTAACGGAAATTTACCGGTTTTTAATGAGCGGCTTTCGTTTTAATGTCAGATAGACGGCCCCAAACAATCCTATCAGGAATACCGCGAAGAAAATTATCGTTATCACGGTGCCTTTCCGGATGATGTCCGGTTCGAAACGCATTACGATCCGGTGCTTTCCTGCCGGGATTTTCAGGGCGCGGAGTGCATAATCCACACGGTAAATTTTTGCGGGTTTTCCGTCCACAAAAGCTTTCCAGCCGTACGGATAATAATTTTCGGAAAATACGGCCAGTCCGTTTTTGCCGTTACGGCTTTCGTAGGTCAATTTGTTAGGGGCATAGGACAATAGTTTTACGGAAGCCGTGCTGTCTTTGGCGGGTTGGAAATTTTTCAGGTCATTTCCCGAGACGACGGCGGTATTTTTCAAATCCGTATTTCGCAGGGAAAGGATTTCGCCGTTTTGGTCCTTGACGTGTTTGACGGACGAGACAAACCACGCATTGCCGTAAGCGTCGCGATTGACGGAATATTGTAATCCTTGTTTACCTTTGAAAATGATGTATTTCACATTATACATATTCAGGACGGCCGGATTGAGACTGTCGCGCAGATGGAAATCGAAAATATCCTGGATGCGTCGCGGTTTGGCGGCGTGATATCCGCCGAGATTTTTATGGAAATAGGATGTCATTCCGTCGGTCAACGGATTGCGTGCCAAATTGATGACGCGATAATAACTTGTATCCTTCATAATGGCCTGATCCACGGGCGTGGGAACAAAGAGGTTTGCTATGCGTCGTTCGGAGACAAAATCGTCTTTGCGAATATATCGTTTGGCAACTCCGCCCAAATCAAATGCAACCAACAGAATTAATCCGGTTATGGCGTAATCGTTCCGGATTTTCTCTTTAAGCCACAGCCACAAAATGCCGGCGGACAATAAAACGAGGATGAGGCTGCGGAAACTGTCGGAACGCATAAGGCTTTGACGGTCGCTAATGAGGGCGTCGAGCAGGCCGTAGCGTTCGTACATTTGATCGTTGGGGGAGGTAAAATGAAATAATTGCGGTCCCAACAGCGCAAAAAACAAAGCTATACCGCCGAGCGTATAGGTGGCGATTTTCAAAGCCTTTTCCTTTTTGGCTTTCGGAATTTGCGGGTCGAAAAATGCCGTTAATCCCAAAACGGCCATAAGCGGCAACAGCAATTCCAGAATAACCTGTATGGATGCAACAACACGGAATTTGTTGTAATACGGGAAGTAGTCAATAAAGAGATCGGTGAAAAATTCCAAATTTTTTCCCCACGACAGCAATAAAACCAAAACGGATGTGACGGCAATCCAGGTTTTCAGCCGGCCTTCATACAGCAAAAATCCCAGCAAAGCCAGAAACAGGATAACGGCGCCGATGTATGCCGGAGCCATAACGATGGGTTGATCGCCCCAATAAAGCGACGTGTTTTCGACAAATTGTTTGGCCGTATGGCGATCGGTTTTTCCTTTCAGTGCCTTGTATAAAGCCGAACTTTCGTCCAGTTTTTCACGGTTGGAGCCGCCCATAAAACCGGGGATGAACAAATCCAACGTTTCGGCAATGCCGTAGCTGTATTCGGTAATGTATGATTTGCTCAGTCCTTCTTTTTTTGCAATAGGAGAACCGTCCGGCTTGATGGTCAGGAATTGTTTGCCGCGCGTGCTTTGCGATATGTATTGTTTGACCGCCGACATACTTGTCCAATTCATTCCGATGCCCGTAACGGCCGCCAGAAGCAATAGTCCGGTTTCTTTCAGGAATTTCGGCAGGTCTTTGTTTTTCCAAGCGTCGATGAAATAAATTATACCGAAAATCAACAATGCCATTCCGAGATAATAGGTCATTTGGTAGTGCTTGGCATTGATTTCCAATGCGACGGCGAGCGTGGTCAAGACAAAGCCCCAGAGATATTTTTTTCGTAATAAAATCAGAAAAACACCGGCCAGGACCCAAGGCATATAGGCGATGGCACCGGCTTTGGCAAAGTGACCGACTTGAAGAATGATGATAAGGTATGTGGATAAGGTAAAACCTATGGCCCCGAGCAGATTAACCGGCGGTTTCAAACGCAAAACCCAACCGAGCAACAAAAATCCGATAAAATATACCAACAGAAAATTGACGGGTTTGGGCAAAATATTCCAAATTCTGTTGATCTTGCCGGGAATGTTCCAGGGATAATCGGCGCCGAGCAAATAGGTGGGCATACCGCCGAAAACGGCATTGGTCCAATAGGTTTCGTGTCCGTGTTCTTTTTTGTATTCCGTGCGTTCGTGTTCCATGGCGCGGAACTGGACCGTATCGGAACCCATCAATTGTTTGCCGTTGAAAACGGGAAAGTATAGTGTCAAGCTGACGATGAGGAATAACAAAAAACCGAGAATCCACCAGCGATAATTATGTAAGGATGCTTTCATTTGCTCGAAGGATTAAACAGGTTTTAAATTTAGGGAAAATTTCGTTTATGAGGGTCCGGCGTGTTTCAGCTGCCGAGACGTTGGATTTTCCACGTAAAGTCCGGTTGAAGTTCGTAGCGGAAACGGTCGTGCAAACGGTTTGGACGTCCTTGCCAAAATTCGATTTTTTCCGGTTTGACGATATAACCGCCCCAAAACGGCGGGCGAGGAATTTCCTTGCCGTTGAATTTTTTTTCCAGTTCGTCCAGTTTGTCCGACAGCCATTGTTTAGACGGGACGGGACGGCTCTGCGGTGATGCCCAAGCCGAGAGTTGACTGCCCCGCGGACGTGAAGCGAAATACCCGTCCGACAGGTTTGCAGGTAATTTTTCGGCCTTGCCTTTGATGATAACCTGACGCTCCAATACGGGCCAGTGGAAATGTAAACTCACCTGCGGATTTTCTTTGATATCCAAAGCCTTGTCGCTTTCGTAATTGGTGAAGAAAACGAAGCCGTCCCAACGAAATTGTTTCAGCAAGACGGTACGAATCCCGGGAAAACCGTCGCGTCCGAACGTGGCCAGTTGCATCGCGTTGATTTCGATACAATTTTCCTTTTTTTCGGCTTCATTGAACCAATCACGGAACAATTCCATCGGATTTTCCGGCAGGGTTTTGTCATCCAGTTGGAATTTGCCGTATTGCCGGCGATAGTCGTAGAGTTTTTTGTCGATTTTTTCTTTCATAAACTCAAAATACAAAAGTTTTTCCTTCGGCGGCGGCTTCGGTTGCGGGAAAAATTTCTTTGGCTTCGTTTTCCAATACCGAAATATCGCGATAACGGGAAGAGAAATGTCCGATAACCAATTTTTTTACTTCCGCTTCACGTGCGATTGTTGCGGCTTGTTTGGCCGTGCTGTGCAGGGTTTTTTCGGCCAGTGCTTTTTCCGCTTCGGCAAAGGTTGCTTCGTGATAGAGCAGGTCCGCTTTACGGATATAGGGAATGACTTCGGGGAAATAGGCGGTGTCGGAACAATAGGCGTATTTTTTCGGCGGAGGCGGAGGCAATGTCAAAGCTTCGTTAGGAATAATGCGCCCGTCATCAAGCCGGATGTCTTTACCGGCTTTGAGCAGATGATAAGCCCATATTTCCAGTCCGGGATATTGTTTCAGGGCTTCTTTATCGATTTTCCGGGGAGCTTCCTTCTCTTTGACAACAAAACCGAAAGTTTCAATACGGTGTTTCAAAGGAAAAGTTTCCACCGTAAAATGTTTTTCTTCCAAAATAATGCCGTATTGTCCTTTGACCAGCGGATGGAAATGAAGCGGGTAGGTCAGTTGTACCTGCGATATGCGAAATAATTCCTGCAACACGGGTTCCAAGGCTTCGGGGGCGTGGAGATGCAAATCGGTATGACGGTCGAGCAGGCGAAGGGTGGATAGAAATCCGAATAAACCGTAGAGATGATCGCCGTGGAGGTGCGAGATGAAAATATGTCTGATACGGCCGAATTTTACCCCGTAGCGCCGCAATTGGATTTGCATTCCTTCTCCCGCATCGATGACGAGCCATTGGTTTTTGACATACAACGCCTGGGATGTCGGAAATTCACCCGGCTTCGGGGTGGCGGAGTGGCATCCCAGTATGCGTAATTCCATAATCGAACAATTAGGAGGGCAGGAACCAGGTAACGCTTATGAGCCAGACGATAAAAAGAAACAGCATAAACAAAGCGGCCATACGCATCAATTTTTCCTGGCGTTTCAACCGTTTATGCAAATCTTCCAACTGCCGGCTTTGTAACCCGTTTTGTATTTCGAGATCTTCAATCCGTTTTCGAAGTTCATCCATGTGAGAATGCATTTGCTTTCGGTCAAAGATAGTAAAATTATTCCGTTTTTTTGTAAACATCGATGATTTTACGTACCAACGGATGGCGCACCACGTCGTTTTCCGTCAGTTGAATGATGTCAACGCCTTTGATACCTTTGAGCAAGGAGATGGCTTCGGCCAAACCGGATTTTTTCTTTTTGATCAAATCCACTTGTGACGGATCGCCGGTGATGATAAATTTGGCATTGATTCCCATCCGCGTCAGAAACATTTTCATCTGGTTGTGTGTCGTGTTTTGGGCTTCGTCGAGAATTACGAATGCATTGTCCAGGGTTCTTCCGCGCATAAAAGCCAAGGGAGCGATCTGGATAACGTTTTTTTCGAGATAATCCTGCAATTTGGAAGCGGGAATCATATCGTACAAGGCATCGTACAACGGCTGCATATACGGATCGAGTTTTTCCTTCATATCGCCCGGGAGAAACCCGAGGTTTTCGCCTGCTTCCACCGCCGGCCGCGTCAAAATAATGCGTCTTACTTCTTTATTTTTCAATGCCTTAACGGCCAGCGCAACACTCGTGTAAGTTTTCCCCGTTCCCGCCGGCCCGGTGATGAACACCATATCGTTTTTCGAAACCGCTTCGACAATTTTCAACTGGTTCGGCGTACGCGGTTTGATCAACCGTCCGCCGACACCGTGAACGATGACATCTTCCCCGGCAACAAAAGATTTGAAATCAATGTCGTCCCCGAGAATAATTTTTTCGATAATTTCGGGATCCAGGGAATTATAGCGGTCCAGATAATCGAGCATAACGGACAGCTTCCGTTCGAATTCATCCAGCATCGATGGTTCGCCGAAAATTTTGATGATATTTCCGCGGCTTACGATTTTGATTTTCGGGAAAAAACTTTTGATAACTTTCAGGTTCTCGTTGTTTTTACCCAACAATTCGGCCATTTGGCCACCGACAATTTCCAATGTTCTTTCGTTCAAAATTCGTGGTTTTTATGCAAATTTGGTAAAATACTTTAATTATTCCAATAGAATTTTCCGGGCCAGAATGCTTGCCAGCCGTGCATTGTTTTTGACCAGCGCAAGATTGGCTTTCAGGCTTTCTCCTTGTGTTTTTTCAACGATTTCGGCCAACAGGAAAGGCGTAATCTCTTTGCCTGTTATTTTTTTTCTTCGTTGTTCGGCAAGGGCTTCGGTAATGATTTTATCGATATAATCCTTATCCAAGGTGTATTCTCCGGGGATGGGGTTGGCAACCAAGATGCCCGTTTGCATATTCAAGTCGAAATGCGTGCGAACGGTTTTTGCCAATTCGTCAATATTTTGTTCCGAGAAAGGCGAATGAAAACCGCTGCTGCGCGTGTAAAATGCCGGAAATTCTTTTTGTCCGTAGGTGATGACGGGCACGCCTTTGGTTTCGAGATATTCCAGCGTAGCCCCGATATCCAGGATGGATTTAACGCCACTGGACACCACGCACACCGGGGTGCGACCGAATTCTTCCAAATCCGCGGAAATATCGAAGGTTTGCCGTGCTTCGCGATGCACGCCGCCTATGCCGCCCGTGGCAAAGAGTTTAATACCGCTGCGGTAAGCCGCCCACATCGTAGCGGAAACGGTGGTTGCGCCGGGAAGGCGTTTGGACAGCACATAGGCCAAATCGCGCCGGCTTGTTTTGTGAACCTTTGTCCCTGTTTTTCCAAGGAATTCAATCTCGTCCGGTGTCAGACCGATTTTTATTTTTCCTTCCGCCAGTCCTATCGTTGCGGGAATGCTGCCGTTATCCCGGACGATTTTTTCCAAGGTCAGGGCAAGTTCGACATTTTCCGGATACGGCAAACCGTGAGAGATGATGGTCGATTCCAAGGCTACTACCGGAAAATTTGTAGCAAGGGCTTCTTTAACGTCGGGACGAAAGTCCAGAAATTCGTCGGTATTCATTGGTCTTGCAAGAGTTTTTCGGGGGATATTTCTTCGGATACGACGCGCTCGCTTTGGACGGTCAGGCCGGCGGCACGGAGGCCCATGGTGGCCATTTTATCCAAATCGAATTGATTGACAAAACCGAAAACGACACCGGACAGAAAGGCATCCCCTGCACCGATGGTGTTCAATACGCGTCCGGGCACGGGCGGTTGATAAGCGATTTTTTGTTTGTTGCCGTAAATAACACCTTCTTTGCCCAAGGTGAGGAAAACATTTTCGACACCTTCATCAAGGAAAAATTGCACCATATCGCGGTAGTCGGTCGTTCTTGCGGACATTCCCGTCAGGATTTCCGCTTCGATCAAATTGGTTTTCAGCACCGCAAGCCGGTCGTAAACCGCTTCGATTCGTTTGGCTTTATCGCCCGACACCGTATCGGCTATCCATTTTTTATCCGGAAAACGGTTGACCAAGTAATCCAATACCGACGAAGGAAAATTGGTTTCCATTACCACGACTTCCGCTTTTTCCAACGAAGGGAAATCACGCATAAATTGATCGGGTTTGATATTATCGTATATATGCATATCGGCAATGGCCACGGCCAGATCGTTTCCCCGGTTCAATATGGCCGAAAAAACCGCCGACGATTGTCCTTCCAAGACGATGGAATCGGAAAGATCGATATGTAAATTTTCGGAGTGCTTACGGATGAAGTCGTAGAAATAATCGTTTCCGAAAATACTGATGAGCGATACGTCCAGATGCAAACGGCTGAGATTTTCCGCCACATTACGGCCGACGCCCCCGGGAAGCATACGGATTTGGCCTTTGTTGGAATCGTTGAAAATGAGTCTGTCGTTGGGAAAACCTATCAAATCGGTATTGGCGGCACCGATCACGCAAACAGGCACGCGCTTTATCTTCATTGACGAAATTTTCAGTAAATTTACGCAAATAATGGAAAATGGAGGATGCACTTTTGCGTTTCCGCGCGATTTTCGGCGATGCGAAACCTTTGATCGCGATGATTCATACCGCTGCCTTGCCGGGTACGCCGAAATACGGCGGAAATTTCGATGAAATCGTCAGGAAAGCCGTCGATGAGGCTTTGTTGTATCAATCCTTGGGTATCCCGGCGCTGATGATCGAGAATATGCACGATGTTCCGTATCTGAATCGTGTGGCCGGGCCGGAAATTACGGCGGCGATGAGCATTATCGGTTATGAAGTGAAGCAAAAAACCGGTTTGCCCGTGGGCATTCAGATTTTGGCCGGTGCCAACCGGGAAGCTTTGGCGGCGGCTTTGGCGGCGGGCTTGGATTTTGTCCGTGCCGAAGGTTTTGTGTACGGACATTTGGCCGACGAAGGTTGGATGGATGCCGATGCGGGAGAATTGTTGCGCTACCGTAAAAACATAAGCGCCGAAAATATTTTGATTTTCACGGATATCAAGAAAAAACACGGTTCGCACGCCCTTAGCGCCGATTTGTCGGTTGCTGATTTTGCCCGTGCCGCCGAATTTTTTCTATCCGACGGCTTAATCGTCACGGGAACCGAAACGGGACAACCCGCTTCGCCGGAGGATTTATCGTCCCTGCAAGGCCAAACCCGCTTGCCGGTATTGATAGGCTCGGGGATAACGGCCGGAAACCTACCGGAATATTTTTCTTTGGCGGACGGATTTATTGTCGGGTCATATTTGAAAAAAGACGGCAAATGGTTTAATGCTCCCGATGCGAAAAGAGTCGAAAAAATTACGGATATTTGGCGCAAATTGATTAATCGGGAAAAATGAAGCCGGCATTTTTGATAAGAAACCGCATACGGAAAAATCTGTTGCAACCGCGTCCTGCCGTAAAACTCACGGAAAGTGCATTGATTTTAATAACGCCCGCTACAAAATCACCCAAGCAAATCGTTGAAAAATTTGCCCGGATAACCGGCGTTCCGCTATTGAATATTCAGGTTATTTCGGTTGAGAACAAACCCGGCGATACGGAATACATATCCGTCGGAATTTCCGATATTGCCTGGAACGGGAAAATCAAGGATAAGAATTTGCGCAAAATCCTCGAAGGAAAATACGGCATTTTGTTTGACCTTACGGGCTTGAATTCGGATTTCGAAAGATTAATCGGCTCTTATCCGTCCGCCGTTTTCCGGATCGGATTGGAAGGCGAATATCCCGAATTTTACGATTTGATGTTGAAAGTACCGGACGATGCTACCGTAATCACGGATGTATTGGCCGAATATTGGGATAAATTAAAAATCGGTTGACTCGTCTCCGTCGAGGAATTCGTCCAGTTGCCTGCGATCTTTTTTGGTGGGACGTCCCGAGCCCTTGCGACGGTAATACAGTTGTGCTTCGCGTGCCAATTTTTGATGCTCGAATGCTTCGGGCGGCGTCATATCTTTGATGTAAAGCGGTACGAGCTTGGCACTCAACCGGTTGGGCGGAAGATTAAGGATGAGAATCTCGTAGTCGATTTGATTTTTCCGTATGCGCAATTTATCTCCCGGAAAAACTTCTTTCGACGGTTTGGCCGTTTGACCGTTCACACTGACGTGATGTTTTTTGCAGGCATCCGTCGCCATACTTCGGGTTTTATAGAAGCGAACCGCCCAAAGAAATTTGTCCAAACGCATAATCAGGCATTATTTTTGCACGTCAAGTTAAACAATTTTCCCTAACTTGCAACCGAAAAAATTTTTGATATGACACGGCACTTCCGAATGTTTTTTTTCGCGCTGACAATGCTTTTTTTACTGGCTTCGAAATGTAAAAAAGATAAAGGAACCGAGTTTAAAATCAGGGATAGAAAGGAACAATACGCCAAAGAAAAAGATTCCATTTTGCATTTCCTTCAAACGCATACCTATACCGTGGATGCCGATTACAATTTTCATCTGGATACGCTGACCGATCCCAATACGCAGACTTCTTTGTATGATGCGGCACAAATGGTGCAAATGAACGATACGGTGGTTGACGATTTGGTTTACGATATTTACTATATACCTTTCCGTCAAGGAACGGAATTGCCCGTAACGACCTGCGATAATGTTTTGGAGGCTTTCACGGTTCAGGATTTCAAGGGGGTGACCTACTTTCATAATCCCGAATTAAATCCTACTTGGACAGGTGTTTGGTTCCCGTCTTTAGGCGGCGTGTCGGCGCTCGGTTTAAGGGCCGTTTATCCGTTATTCAAAAGCGGCACTTTTACGGCCAATCCCGATGGAACCGTTTCTTTCGACAATTACGGTGCGGGTGTCGTGTTTTTGCCTTCGGGCCTGTTCGGTACGTTCGGTTTGGCCACTTCGTCCGGATTGTCGGAAACTACCTTGGATGCTTATTCTCCTGTGATAGTTTCCTTTAAAATCTTACACGTCAATCAGGATATCGACGAAGATAACGTGCCCAATACCGTTGAAGATCTGAATGGTGACGGAAATCCGTATAACGATAACACCGATAAAGAAGAAGAAACCAAGAACCACTTGCCGCATTTTCCCAATTTTACCGATCCGGATGATGACGGCGATCACATACGAACAAAATATGAAGACCCGAACGGCAACGGCGACCCCACCGATGACGACACCGACGGGGACGGCATTCCCAATTATCTGGATAAGGATACCCATTAAATTTTTCAAACATTATGAATAAGGCATTGTATATTGCAACCGTTGAGCCCAACAGCGGTAAGTCGCTTATTTCCCTGGGCTTGATCAACGAATTGCTGTCGCATAGCGATAAAATCGGATATTACCGCCCCATTATCGACGGCAAGAAAAAGGATAATCACATCGAAACCGTATTGTCCTATTTCAAATTGAAGCAGGAATATGATGAGGCCTATGCCTTGACACGCTCCGAATTGGTTCGCTTGTTAAATGAGAACAAAGAGGATTTGATTCTCGATAAAATTGTGCGCCAATATAAAAAATTGGAAAAAAAATTTGATTTCATCCTCATCGAAGGGAGCGATTTTTCCGGTGAAGGGACCATTGTGGAATTCGATATGAATGTCAAAATTGCTTCCAATCTTTCGGTTCCTGCCCTGATTGTCGGGACGGGCATAGGGAAAACCATGGAAGAATTTATCGGAAGTATGAAGCTGGCCTATGACAGTTTTACCAAAAGTCAGGTGCAGGTCTCGGCCTTGATAGCCAATAAAATCAAGCCGAAAAACATAAAACCGGTGGTACGGAAATTGAAAGAATTTGTTGCGGATTCCGTATATGTGGCGGCCATTCCGCGCGATGAATTTTTGGCCAATCCCACAATGTACGACATTATTCGCGGCTTGGAGGCCAAAGTGCTTTTGGGAGACGGCCATCTATCCAATAACATTAAAAATGTGGCCGTAGGCGCAATGCAGATCCGGCATTTTTTGCGCTTTGTCAAGGATAAGACCTTGGTAATCACACCCGGCGACCGTGCCGACATCATTCTTACGGCTTTGCAAGCGGATAAATCCTACAATTATCCCGATATTTCCGGGCTCGTTCTCTCAGGCGGATTGCTTCCGGAAAGAGCCGTGATGAAATTGATCGAAGGAGTGAATACCAATGTCCCTATTGTCAGTGTAAAAATGCAAACCTACGAGGCGGCCAATGCGGTGAAATCCGTCGAAGTGCAAATCAATCCCGAAAATACACGGAAAATATTGCGATCGATCAAATTGTTCCGGAAATATGTCGATGTGAAAGCCTTGCTGGAAAACATTTACCAGTTCGAATCGGACCGTATCACACCGAGTTTGTTCTTATACAATTTGGAAGAATTGGCCGGGAAAGACAAAAAACGCATCGTATTGCCCGAAGGAACCGAACCCCGGGTTCTTAAAGCGGCTTGTAAAATTCAATCGCGTGATTTGGCGGATATTATTTTGTTGGGAAAAGAAAAAATTATCAAAGATATTGCCCGCTCGCACGGAATCAATATGGATTGGAGCAAAGTCACCATTATTGACCCGGAAACCTCACCTTTGACCGACAAGTATGCCCGGAAAATTTACGAGTTGCGCAAACATAAAGGCATCAATGAAGCAATGGCACACGATTTGGCCACCGACGGTGCCTATTTCGGTACGATGATGGTGCGTGAAGGAGATGCCGACGGTATGGTTTCGGGAGCCGTACACACGACGGCGCATACGATCAAACCCGCTTTGCAGTTGATCAAAACCAAGCCGGAATCCAATTTTGTTACCTCCACATTTTTTATGGCTATGCCCGACCGGGTTTCCGCTTTTGCCGATTGTGCCATCGTCCCCAATCCCGATGCCGAACAATTGGCTGAGATTGCCATCCAAACGGCCGATGCCGCCAAGCGTTTCGGATTGAAACCGCGCGTGGCCATGTTGAGTTATTCTTCGGGAAAATCCGGTAAAGGCGAGGATGTGGACAAGGTGCGAAAAGCCACCGAAATCGTCAGGAAAAAACGTCCCGATATTTTGGTGGAAGGCCCCATTCAATACGATGCGGCCGTCGATCCCGAAGTGGGTAAGAAGAAAATGCCCGATTCGCCCGTGGCCGGACACGCCAACGTGCTTATTTTCCCGGATCTCAATACCGGAAACAATACCTATAAAGCCGTACAAAGGGAAACCGGTGCCTTGGCCATCGGACCCATGTTGATGGGGCTGAAAAAACCCGTAAACGATTTGAGTCGCGGCGCAACCGTGGACGACATATACAATACCATTTTATTGACATCCATACAAGCCGCTGAAAATCAGCCGCATAAAATCAATGATAACAAGGAAAAATAAAACTTGACAAAAGCATATATTTTTGTATATTTCCCCAGGAAAATCAAGCAAAAATATGAGCGTTCAAATTTCGAGAGAATTACGTAATATTTTTTCCAAAAGTCGCAAATTCGCCGAATATTACGGTGAAGAGGTCGTTGGTACCAATCACTTGATGTATGTTGCTTTGAACAAAAAATTGAATTCCAATATTCTTATCAAATTTCTTGAAGATTATTTCGATGTGGATACCGATCCGCTGGTGAAAAAAATGGAAACCATCACCCGGGCGGCCGTAAACAAATCTCCGAAAGTTCCCTATGTCGATAAGGACATTATTCCGTTGACGGCCAATGCCAGTACGGCGATGCACCGGGCCAAACTGGCGGCGGAAAGATTGGACGAAAAGGAAATCAATCCGATTCATTTGCTTCTCGGTATCCTGGAAAACGATAACGACCCGGTAACCCGAACCTTCCGTATTTACCAGATTTACGGTAACGAAGTGGAAGAGCAATACCGCAATATGATCTCGGGCAACCGGGCTGATGAGGAAACCTGGGAAGAAGAGGATAATTTTGATGAATTTTTCGATTCCGACGATTCTTTCGACGACCAACCGCAACGTCATTCACGACCGCGCGGTTCACGGGCCAAAAGGAGCGAAACGCCCACTTTGGATAATTTCGGCCGCGATTTGACACGCCTTGCACGCGAAGGTAAACTGGATCCGGTAATAGGACGCGAAAAAGAAATAGAACGGGTTTCGCAAATACTTTCGCGACGTAAGAAAAACAACCCGATTTTGATCGGAGAACCCGGTGTGGGAAAATCGGCCATTGTGGAGGGACTGGCCTTGCGTATCGTTCAGAAAAAAGTGTCGCGTGTGTTGTTTGACAAACGTATTGTCGCGCTGGATTTGGCCAGCTTGGTGGCGGGAACCAAATACCGCGGCCAGTTTGAGGAAAGGATGAAAGCCTTGATGAACGAATTGCAGAATAACAAAAACGTAATTCTCTTTATCGATGAAATCCATACCATCGTAGGCGCCGGGGGAGCTACCGGGTCTTTGGATGCATCCAATATGTTTAAGCCCGCTTTGGCACGGGGCGAACTGCAAACCATCGGAGCGACAACCCTGGACGAATATCGGCAATACATCGAGAAAGACGGGGCGTTGGCACGACGTTTCCAGATGGTGATGGTCGAACCGACAAGTGTGGAAGAAACCATTCAAATCCTTCACAACATCAAGGATAAATACGAGGAACATCACAATGTGATTTATACCGACGAGGCCATTGAGTCGGCCGTAAAACTGACCAATCGTTACATGACCGACAGGTATTTGCCCGACAAGGCCATCGATGCTTTGGATGAAGCGGGGTCGCGCGTGCATTTGCGCAATATCAAAGTGCCGGATTATGTCAGCGAGTTGGAAAAAGAATTGAAAAAAACCGGTGAAGAAAAAATCAAAGCCGTTCATCAACAACGCTACGAAGACGCTGCGTTTTTGCGTAATCGCGAGGAAATATTGAAAAGTCAATTGGAACGTGCGAATAAACGTTGGGAAGAGGAAATGAAAGCCCATCCCGAAACCGTTACCGAAGAAAGTATCGCCGACGTGGTCTCGATGATGACCGGCATTCCCGTCAATCGCATTGCCGAAGCCGAAAGCGAAAAACTTCGTTCGTTGGCCGACCGCATCAAAAAACAGGTTATCGGTCAGTCCGAAGCCGTCGAAAAAGTGGTCAAAGCCATACAACGTAACCGCCTTGGTCTGAAAGATCCGAACAAACCCATCGGTTCCTTCATTTTCCTAGGGCAAACGGGTGTAGGGAAGACACAGCTGGCCAAAATTCTGGCCAAAGAATTATTTGACAGCGAAGATGCCCTGATCCGTATCGATATGAGCGAATATATGGAGAAATTTTCCTTGTCGCGGCTTATCGGTGCGCCTCCCGGTTATGTGGGTTATGAAGAAGGCGGCCAATTGACCGAAAAAGTAAGGCGTAAGCCCTATTCCGTCGTGCTGTTCGACGAAATAGAAAAGGCGCATCCCGATATTTTCAATATGTTGCTGCAAATTCTGGATGAAGGGAAGATTACGGACAGTCTCGGCCGCACCATCGATTTCAGGAATACCATCATTATTTTGACTTCCAATATCGGGGCCCGTCAACTGAAAGATTTCGGAACGGGCGTAGGTTTCGGTACTTCAGCCAAGGAAGCCCAAGCCGATCAGCAAGCCCGCAGTATTATCGAAAAAGCACTCAAACGAACTTTCTCGCCGGAATTTCTCAACCGTATCGACGATATCATCATTTTCAATGCGTTGGACAAAAAAGATATCAGGAAAATTATCGATATCGAATTGAAAAAATTGTTCAAACGCATTAAAGAAGCCGGGTATGAATTGGAAATCACCGATGCCGCCAAAGATTTCATTGCCGAAAAGGGCTATGACAAACAATACGGGGCGCGTCCGCTGAAAAGGGCCATTCAGAAATATGTGGAAGATGTTTTGGCCGAAGAAATCCTGGATATGCACCTGAAGGAAGGCGATAAAGTGATAGTGGATTATAAGGAATCGGACAAAAAACCTTTTGTCAAAATCATTTCCGGGGAAACCTCCAAGGAAGATGAACATCCTTCCCAAGCCTGAAACCGGAACGCAGCCCTGTAGTTCAACGGATAGAACGTAGGATTCCTAATCCTGAAATCCGGGTTCGATTCCCGGCAGGGCTACGGTTTTTTTATGTCTGTTTTGATTTTATTCGACCGGAAAATTTTGAAAAAGTCCGGCCTTTTGTCCGGGGCTACAAATTCAAACCCAGTGTCAACGTTAAACCGGAATTGATATTTCCGTGGAAAGCAGGTTGGGTAAACAGTTTAAGTCCCACTGCATATTTATTGGAAAAACGGTAGATACCTTCAAGGATAAAATTTGCGCCGAAATCAATTTCCCTGCTGAAATCATAATGTTTTTCCGGACTCCCGTTTAATGCGGTATAAACATAAGTGGTCGAGAGATCGTAAATATTCAATCCCGTTCCCAACCGGATATCCAATGCCTTCGTGTTTTTGAACGGTGAAAATAACAGGTTCAGGTTTCCTTGCCAAAAATGAACCGATCCTTCGAGCGGTCCCCCGATACTTTTCCCGAAATTGACCGATAAAGCGCTTGTAAAATACTTGTTCAATCTGTAGTTGTATTCATTCTCGTACTGAAACATCATATAATCACCCGAGCCGAGCAGAGAAGTCCCGATCCCGAAGCGTAAATCCGAATGTTTATACGTTTCTTGTCCTTGTAACCGGAAGCCGGCAAGCAAAACGGCCAAAAGAAATATCATTTTGTGTTTCATATAATTGAATTTTTTGATAATCATTATGATACGGATTAATTATTTTTGTAATTATCTTATGTGTGGACATCCCAATTCCGGTTCGTGTCGCCGGCAATCGAAATTGAATCCCAAAGTGA
>CAYUQW010000010.1:0-3508 GCA_964446985.1 uncultured Flavobacteriaceae bacterium | reverse complement strand
CATCCCAATTCCGGTTCGTGTCGCCGGCAATCGAAATTGAATCCCAAAGTGATTTGATGAAATCCGCCTTTTCCGAAGGTGTTTTTGGCCAATTGATAAGTATAAATGTAGGAAATGATAAATTTATTGGAATAAAAACCAATGATAGGTGTAATGTCGTGCAATGTTCCGTATATGTTCGCATTGAAATATTGGCGGTAGGACAAACCGAAAAAGACGGCGCCGTTGGAAACGTCCTGATAAAATTTGGCATTGAAATCCCCGATCAATTCTTTGGAGTAGTCTTTATATTGCAACATCACGGAAGGTTCGAAATGAAAACCTTCTCTTTTACCGAAGAAATAACCGATATTGCCTACGTAATTGCGCAAATTGTTATTTTCGATACCCGGCGAATATAAGGGCCGGTTCATCAGCAGCAGATTTTTCACCGATGCAATGAGGAAAAAGTTTTCCAGATGATAAGCCAACCCGACGTCCACATTGAAGTATCCGCCGCTTTGCATCACATTCCCTACGGCCGGATCAAAATTATTCGGGTCGAATTCCGTCATATCCAATTGGTTCAACGAATACATCGCGCTGATACCGAAGGACAATTTATTTAGGGTATAACCCTTGCTCAGCAAAATATGTTGGGCGAAAGCCATTTGGAAACCTTTTTGGCTGTAGTAGCCGTTCCGGTCATTGTATAAAATGACACCGAAACCCGAACTTTTTCCCAGATGGGCACTCACATTGAGTGTTTGCAACATCGGAAAATCTTTGACGCCCGCCCATTGCATACGCCCGGTCAAACGGGCTTTGCTGCACGAGCTTGCGCCGGCCATGGCGGGATGTATCAGAAAAAGATTATCGGTCAAATAATCGTAGTAAACGGGAATACCTTCCTGTGCTTGTAATGATACGGGCAAACGAAATGAGACCACAAGCAGGAATATAATGAGGGCGGTTGTTTTTTTCATGCTTCGAACAGGTTCAAAAAAGATTGAGTAAATATAAATAAAATTTTCTAATCGGTATGTTAACCGAAAAACGAATCGACAAATTCAAACTTGTCAAAGCTTTGCAAATCTTCCGCCTGTTCACCCACGCCGATATATTTGACGGGAATTTTAAATTGATCCGAAATCCCGATGACAACGCCTCCTTTGGCGGTGCCGTCCAATTTGGTTACGGCCAGTGCCGTTACTTCCGTGGCTTTGGTAAATTGTTTGGCCTGTTCGAAGGCGTTTTGTCCCGTGGTTCCGTCCAAGACGAGTAATACTTCGTGCGGTGCTTCGGGCAGGAGTTTTTTCATCACTTTTTTTACTTTCGTCAATTCGTTCATAAGGTTTTGTTTGTTGTGCAAACGTCCCGCCGTATCGATCAACACCACATCCGCATCGTTATGAATGGCGTGGTGCAGTGTATCATAAGCCACCGAGGCCGGATCCGAGCCGGGTTTTTGTTTGATCAGTTTGACCTGGAGGCGGTCGGCCCAAATTTGCAATTGGTCGATGGCCGCCGCACGGAATGTATCCGCCGCACCGATGACGACTTTCTTTCCTGCATTTTTGAACTTATAGGCCAATTTGCCGATGGTAGTCGTTTTTCCCACACCGTTCACGCCGACGACCATAATCACATACGGCTTGGGTAAATTTTGCTCCGTTGTTTCGTCCGATTCGTTTTCCGCCAGCAAAGCGGCAATTTCTTCTTTGAGAATCCGGTTCAATTCCGCCGTTCCCAGATATTTGTCTTTGGCTACGCGTCGTTCTATCCGTTCGATGATTTTGAGAGTTGTCGGAACGCCCACATCGGAGGTGATCAAAACTTCTTCGAGATTGTCCAATACATCTTCGTCAACTTTGGATTTTCCCGCAACGGCTTTAGAGAGTTTTTCAAAGAAACTTTTTTTGGTTTTTTCCAGTCCTTTGTCGAGTTTCTCTTTTTTTTCCTTGCCGAAAATTTTTTTGAATAGGGCCATAATCTGCTGTTTTTCTTTCTTTTTAGTTCAAACAAAAATAATGATTTATCCGCTTTTTTCCGGATATAAACAAAAAAACGTCCGCCGGGAGCGAACGTTTATCGATATTTTCTATGAATAAACCGGGTTATTTCTTGAAAAACTCTTTGGCGTCGGCCGCGTTAAGAATTTTTTCCTCAAAAGTATATGCGCCGGTTTTAGGGTTTTTGACGGCACGAATAACTTTGGAATATTTTTTCGATTTGGTTTGCAGGGTTGCAACGACTTTCTTAGCCATAATTCAAAATTTTTATTTGATTTCTTTGTGAATGGTATGACGTTTCAAAATAGGATTATATTTCCTTAATTCCAATCGCCCGGGAGTGTTTTTCTTGTTCTTGGTGGTAATGTAACGGGATGTCCCCGGTAATCCGCTGTTTTTGTGTTCGGTGCATTCCAAAATGACTTGCACGCGGTTTCCTTTTTTCTTCTTGGCCATTTTTCTAGATTTTACGCGTTAGATAACCTTTTTCTTTTGCTTGCTTGATAGCCGCTTGAATACCGATTTTATCAATCAGTTTCAATCCGTCCTTGCTCACTTTCAAAGTAACCCATCGATCTTGTTCGGGAATATAAAAACGTTTTTTGAACAGGTTGATTCTGAATTTGCGCTTGGTTTTGTTGTGCGCATGCGAAACATTATTTCCCGTCATCGGTTTCTTGCCCGTAATTTCACATACTTGTGACATGGTAATTTAGCTTTTCAAAATTCGGAATGCAAAGTAACGATTTTTTTTTATAAAATGCAATAGTTTTTTCTGCTGAGTATCAAAGAAATTGGAATGACAACGCCACTGATCCGCCGTAATATTTTCCCATATTTCCCTGCAACTGCAGATAGAACCTTTTCCAATTAAACGACAATCCCGCTTCACCGAATGCTTGAAACGAAGGATCACGAATAAACAGCGGATCGTCGATATCCGTTGCATTCACCGAAAAAGTGCCGGAGGGATCGCTTTCGTAAACGGGATAACGTCCTTTTAAATCGATTCCGGCAATACCGCCGCCGAAGCCCAATCCGCCGAAAACATTGATTTTGGTTGTGATGTGGTAAGCTATATGGGTGGATAGGGAAAATGCTTGAAAATTCAATAGCAGTCGTTGGTTGTCGTAAGGTCCGTTATGACTTCCCGACAAGCTTCCCGAAACCGTGATGCCCGAAGGACGGATGTTCAATTTTTCATAACCGTGAAAATAGCCGTAAACAGCGTTCAATGTCCAATCGAACCGGTTTTTATCCAAAACGGAGAACCATTTCAGTAAATTTTGTTGGATGCCGGCTTTGAACATAAATACATTCAAATCCGTGGTCGGCACTTTCACCAACGGAATAATTCCCGCATGGAAATTGGTGTTTTTTCCGGCCAATACGGATACATGGATATAAGGCAATACCACGCCGCCGTATCCCGTCCCCCTAGGAGAATCGAAGGAGAAAAGCGGGCGGTTGAGCAAATCTTTTTTCTTGGAAACGATTCTGACCGATTTCAACGAATC
>CAYUQW010000009.1:14011-21111 GCA_964446985.1 uncultured Flavobacteriaceae bacterium | reverse complement strand
ATTATGGTTCCTAAAATCTCCACGCTCAGCGGTTATTTATACGAATATCAGAAAAGCGTTTCCAATCCCGTCGGTTTTTGGGCGAATATTGCCGAAACTTTTTATTGGCGAAAACCTTGGGATAAGGTCTTGCAATGGGATTTTCACAAGCCCGAAGTGAAATGGTTCGAAGGCGGAAAGTTGAATATCACGGAGAATGCATTGGACAGGCATTTGTTTTTGCGCGGTGACCAACCGGCCATTATCTGGGAACCTAATGATCCCGGGGAACCTAACAGAGTATTGACATACAACGAGTTATATCGTGAAGTCAATAAATTTGCACGTGTTTTACAGTCGTTGGGTGTAGGCAAGGGCGACCGTGTGTCGGTTTATTTGCCTATGATTCCCGAACTGGTGGTAACGATGTTGGCTTGTGCGCGTATCGGTGCCATTCATTCGGTGGTTTTTGCCGGATTTTCGGCCAAGGCCTTGGCGGAAAGAAATCAGGATGCCGGTGCAAAAGTCCTGGTGACGGCCGACGGCGGTTTTCGCGGGAAAAAGGTCATTCCATTGAAGGAAACGGTGGATGAAGCCTTGGAGATGGAACCCGGCATCGAAAAAGTGATTGTGGTCAAACGCACAGGGCGCGAAGTGCCTTTCAAGGAAGGTCGAGATTTGTGGTGGCACGAATTGATGGATCAAGTCTCCGGTGAACCTGTGAAAGCCGTCGAAACGGATGCCGAAGATCCTTTGTTTATCCTTTATACCAGCGGAAGTACGGGCAAGCCGAAAGGTTTGTTGCATACGACGGGAGGTTATATGGTATATACGGCGTATACATTCCGCAATGTTTTTCAATACCGTTCGGGGGATATCTATTTTTGTGCCGCCGATATCGGATGGATAACGGGTCATTCCTATATTGTTTACGGACCTTTGCTCGAAGGAGCCACCACGGTTATGTTCGAAGGCATACCTACCTATCCGGCTCCGGATCGCTATTGGCAAATTATCGAAAAATACGGTGTCAATCAGTTTTACACGTCTCCTACGGCCATTCGGTCCCTGTTGGCCCAAGGCGAAGAATGGGTCGATAAATACGAAATGCCGAGCCTTCGCGTGTTGGGGACGGTGGGCGAACCGATTAACGAAGAAGCCTGGCACTGGTATCACGATCACGTGGGAAAAGGGCGTTGTCCTATCGTGGATACCTGGTGGCAGACGGAAACAGGCGGAATTATGATCAGTCCGTTGGCGGGCATAACACCTACCAAACCGGCTTATGCCACCTTACCTTTGCCCGGAATCAGGCCCGTTGTGGTGGATAACGACGGCAAAAAACTTTACGGAAAAAACGTGCAGGGAAATTTGTGTGTGGAATTTCCTTGGCCGGGGATGGCACGAACCGTTTGGGGCGATCCGCAACGGTACAAGGAAACCTATTTCAGCCGCTTCCCGGGATTGTATTTTACGGGTGACGGTGTGAAACGTGATGAAGACGGTTACTACCGTATTTTGGGACGTATCGACGATGTGATCAACGTTTCCGGACACCGTCTCGGTACGGCGGAAATCGAAAATGCGTTGAATGAGCATCCGCTCGTGGCCGAATCGGCGGTGGTGGGCTTTCCGCATCCGATCAAAGGACAGGGAATTTATGCTTTTGTTGTAGCCCCCGGAAAATTGGACGGTTTGGATGACGAATTGCGCACTTCCTTGAAAAAAGGCGTTGCCAAACTGATCAGTCCTATTGCCAAACCCGACAAAATTCAATTCGTTTCGGGCCTGCCGAAGACACGTTCGGGAAAAATTATGCGCCGCATTTTACGTAAAATCGTCCAAGGCTCCGATGACTTCGGTGATATATCCACCTTGACCAATCCGGACATAGTGAAGGAATTGCAAGAAGGGTATAAAAAATTGAATCAATAGCCGGTAAAATCGAATCCGGTTTTCATTGTGCCGCTTGAAATTCGAATGGTAATTATCCGAATCTTTCAAATCCGTAAGCGATCGCTTATCCTTTCGGGCTTTTGCCTTATCTTTGAGAACAAAAAATTTTTCGGATGGAAGAATTCAAGAAGATTACGGAAATGGATTCCAAATACCGGCATTTGGAAAAAATGAGTATCGGCGAATTGCTCCGGGCTATCAATCAAGAGGATAAAACCGTTCCTTATGCCGTGGAAAAAGCCATTCCGCAGATCGAAAAATTGACGGAAGTTGTCGTTGACCGTTTGAAGAAAGGCGGGCGTTTGTTTTATATCGGTGCGGGAACCAGCGGAAGGTTGGGCGTGGTGGACGCTTCGGAGTTGCCGCCGACGTTCGGGGTGGAATACGACCTTGCCATAGCACTTATTGCCGGCGGTGACGAAGCCATTCGTCGTGCCGTGGAAGAAGCGGAGGATTCCTATGATCAAGGCTGGGAAGATCTGAAAAAACATAACATAAATTCCCGTGACGTGTTGATAGGCATTGCGGCTTCGGGGACTACGCCTTATGTTGTCGGTGCTATTGAAAAAGCTAGGGAAGCGGGCATTGCTACCGGCGCCATAACAATGAATCCCGGAAGTCCGTTGGCGTTAAAAGCGGAATATCCCGTGGTGGTGGTCGTCGGCCCGGAATTTGTCACGGGAAGCTCCCGGATGAAAGCAGGCACGGCCCAAAAACTGGTGTTGAATATGATCTCCACGACGGCGATGATTCAATTGGGAAGGGTGAAGGATAACAAAATGGTGGATATGCAATTGACCAATCAAAAACTGGTCGATCGCGGGACGCGGATGATTATGAAAGAAACCGGTCTGGACTACGACACGGCCAAACGGGAATTGTTGAAGTGGGGGAGTGTCAGGCGGGCACTGAAAGAATATTTCGCACACAAAAAAACGGAATGATGAAACGCCCGGTTCTTTATTTTTTGATTTTTTGGATCGCCGGATTTATTGTCTCGTGTAAGCATTCGCATACTTCTTCAATGACCCTGTCGAAAGACGAATGGCAAAGCATAAGAAAAAAACTTGTGCCCGATACGCGCGACCACGTTTTCGATATCGATTATAAAATCCGGGGAGATTCGCTCATATTGACAGGGGCTACGGATGTGGACTCCATTCCTTCGTATCTGGAAAGGCTTTTTTCGGGAAAGGGTTGGAAAGTCAAAGAGGATATCCGTCTTTTGCCGTTGCCCGAATGGAAAAACAAAGTCGGTGTGGTCAGGCTTTCCGTTGCCAATTTACGGACGGCACCTAAACACAGTGCCGAATTGGCTTCGCAAATGTTAATGGGAATGCCGGTCCGGATTTTGGAATATAAAAACGGATTTTATCATATCCGGACAACCGAAGGCTATTTGGGTTGGACCGATACCGCCGCATTGAAAATAATGGATAAGAAAGCTTTTTCCAAATGGGCTTCCGCTACAAAAATTATTATAGGAGCACTGTGCTCGGCCGTTTACCGCGACACCTTGCCCGATGCCACGAGCGTTTCCGATTTGGTTATCAACGATGTGCTTGAATTGGTATCGGACGGTACCGGCTTTTTTTCCGTCCGTTTGCCCGACGGCCGGAAGGGTTACGTGCCCCAACGGGATTGTGTCGAATTGAAGGAATGGGAAACGCTCAACAGTCAATTTGCCGATGTGAATAATGTGGTCGATTTGGCGGTAAAACACTTCCAAGGCATTCCTTATCTATGGGGCGGAACTTCCTCAAAAGCCTCGGATTGTAGCGGATTTACCAAAACATTGTATCACTATTTCGGTCTGCTGTTGCCTCGTGATGCCTCACAACAGTTCCGTATAGGCAAGCCGGTATCGTTGGAAAACAACTTGCAACAATTGATACCCGGCGATTTGCTGTTTTTCGGCACACACAAAACCGGCGGTTCGCCCAAGGTGACGCACGTGGCTTTGTATATAGGTAACGGACGGGTCATTCACGCTACCGGCGAAGTAAAAATCGAGAGCCTGTGGCCTTCGGACAGTTTGTATAATGATGCCAGAAGAAAAACTTTATTGGCCGCGCGAAGAATTTGGGGCAATTATAACCGGAGAATTTATCCGTTTTATACGCCGGAAGCGGTCAAAATATTTTTCCGGGACTAACGTTTTGCCTTTATGACACGATTGGTTGCCGTATTTTTCTTGTTTTTTCCTTTATGGCTTTCGGCGCAACGGAAAGGAATCGTTCACGGTAAGGTTGTTTCCGATGACGGCCGTCCTTTGTCGGGCGTGAATATTGCCGCAGGAAAAAATACGGGAACGGCGACCGATTCGCTCGGACACTTCAGGCTGGCGTTATCTCCCGGAACATACCGGCTTGTTTTTTCGCATTTGGGATATGCAACGCGAATCATAAAAATCAAGTTGAAAGCGGGGGAAAACAAGGTTTTGAATATTTCTTTGAGCGCAAAATCGGTGGAAATCAATCCCGTAACGGTGCGTGCCGTTTCCCGGCGTGAGAAGGAAGGAGCGGTGGTTTTGACACGGAAAATGATAGACGTAACACCGGTTCTGAATAACAATATCAAGGGAATTTTGATGATCATTCCTTCGGTTTCCCAAACCGACGAATTGAGTTCGCAATACACGGTCCGAGGCGGAAATTTCGATGAAAATGCCGTGTTTATCAACGGTATCGAAGTATTCAGGCCGTATCTGACAAGGACGGGAAAGCAGGAAGGTTTGTCCATAGTCAATCCCGCTTTGGTGGACGGGTTGGCCTTTTATGCCGGAGGATTTCCCGCGCGTTTGGGGGATAAACTGTCGTCCGTGCTCGATATACGGTATATCGTTCCTGAGGAGCGGCTGACGAAAATCAATTTGAGTTTTACCGGCGGCGATGTGAATATGTTTTTTCCTGGTCGATATGTTGATGCAATTGCTTCGGTCCGGTATTTGAATAACTATTGGCTGGTAAGAAACACGGAAGGAGATGCCGAATACCGGCCGGCTTTCGGGGATTGGCAATCTTATATACGTTTTCATAAGGGAAAACATTGGCGACACGGTTTGCTTACTTATTTTTCGCTGAACCGTTACCGTTTTGTACCTTATACGAAGATCAGCAATTTCGGTACGTTCACCGATTCCCGTTCTTTGGTCATTCGTTACGACGGGCAGGAAAAAGATGCTTTCGATTCCCAATTCGCCGCATTGAAATCCGTTTACAGCCGTCCGGGCTATCAGTGGAAATTTATCAACAGTTTTTATCATACTTTCGAACGGGAATATTTCGATTTGCTTGCTTCGTATTTTATAGGCGAGCCTAATACGGATTTGGGCGACAACGATTTCGGCAATCCGATGAATTTGCGTTCTTTGGGTCAGCAATTGGATCACGCACGAAATTTGTTGGATGCCTTGATAGCCAAAACCGATATTTCCTATAAGCGCCGTTTTGCGGATAAATCCGTATTGGAATCGGGGATTTCCTTTTCGTATGAGAATATCCGCGACAGAACCAAGGAATACCAGGTGATAGATTCCGCAGGTTTTTCGGTTTTGCCTCCCGGCTCGTCATATCATCCGGATGAGCCGTACGAATCGGATACTTTTCCCGTCCTGCCTTTCCGCTATGCACGCTCCGATTACCGTGCCGCTATCGATCGCGCGATGTATTTTTTGTCCTACACGCGAAAATTTCAATCCGGCAACTGGAAGGGCGAAATTTCGGCCGGTTTCCGTACGGGATTTTGGCATTTCAACGAATATGAAAATCAATTCTCGGGCAGCGGTTTCGTATTCAGCCCGCGCTTATTGTTTTACATAAGGAACAGCTTATTTCCGAAACACCGTATGCGGATGACAGCGGGCCTGTTTATGCAACCGCCTTCCTACAGGGAGTTTAAGAATGCCGCGGGCGAAATCAATCCTTCCGTCAAAGCGCAAAAAGCTTGGAATTTTTCCCTTGCCGATGCTTTCTCTTTTGAAAAATGGGGCTTTCCTTTTACATTGCATTCGGAGGTTTACTACCGGTTTTTATACGATGTCAATCCTTATACCATTGAAAATATCCGCATCCGGTATCAAGCCGGAAATAATGCCGTTGCCTATGCCTACGGAGCCGAGATGCGTTTGAATGCCGGTTTGTTGCCGGGAAACGAGTCGCGTTTGAGTTTGGCTTATATGCGTACGGAGCAAAACATAGACCACCGCGGATACATTCCTCGCCCCTCCGATCAGCGGTTTAAAATGGCTTTATTGTTCAGGGATTACGTTCCTTCGATGCCGTTCCTGAAAATGTATTTGAACAATGTGTTTTTTACCGGATTGCCTACAGGCGCGCCTTTGTATGCCGACCCTTATAAATTCCGTTTCAGGACACGAAATTACTGGCGGACCGATGTCGGACTGTATTACGTTCTCACGGATAGAAGACGGAAAAGCAATTTCATTTCGCGCTTCCGTGATTTCAGCGTCGGGATTGAAATCATCAATATGTTCAATCGCCGGAATTCGCTCTCCAATTTATGGGTACGGGAAATTTACACCAAACGGATGTTCGGCGTTCCCAATTATATGACCGGGCGTATCTTCAATCTCAAATTGAAAATGGAATTTTAAATCTTTTTCACTTTCAGGCTTACGTAATTACCCGAGTCGCGATCTATGACGACCAACAAATAATTGCCGGGGAGATAATCGTGTAAATCCAACACCGTCTTTTTGCCCTGTATTTTCTTGTGTATCAATTCCTTGCCCGTTATGTCGTACAGGTAAATTTCATAAGATTTATTTTCGGGGAAACGGATATGCAAACGGTCGGAAACAGGATTGGGATAGAGTACCACCCCTTTCAGCAGACCGTAGTGTTCTATACCCATTTGATGCGCCAAATCAGGTCCGATAAATCCTTCGGAAAGATGTGTATTCCCGGTCGTATTTTCCTTGACAAAAATTTCACCGGTGGTATAGATGATATTTTGCGTGCCGTCCGATCCGCTTCCGCCGGCGGGAGCAAAGGAGGTTTTATATAATTGTTGTGCCGTAGCGGGCAACAGCAAAATCGTAAGGAGAACGAGGCCGAATAATTTTTTCATAAGCGTTTTTATTTTTTGTAAACAACGAAAGAGAATTTGGCATCCATTGCCGTGGTGGCATCCGTATCGTACGT
>CAYUQW010000009.1:11780-13911 GCA_964446985.1 uncultured Flavobacteriaceae bacterium | reverse complement strand
TGAAAACCGCCGGAGCAGGCATCGGCAACTTTGCTTCCGTCACTGTTTATGAGCCCGTAGATATAGGCTTTCATATCCGCATCGCCGGAATCTTCGCCGAGTAATTTTTGTGTTGTTTTGAGGTCGCCGTCGAAATAGCCGGCATAACTTCCCGCTTTGAGTGCGCGGCCGAAAACGGCATAGTGCGTGCCGTCCAATGTGTCGGGAATATAGTTGAAACTGCCGTATTTATTGCCGCTGCCGGTGTTCCAGATAAAATTATACGCACCGTATTGCGAACCGTTTCCGCTGCCGCCGAGTTCGTTTTTCGTGCCGAAATGATCGCCGTCTCCGTTATGGATAATCCAGTTATACACACCGTATTGCGGACCCGAACCCGCGCCCAGCAAATAGGAGACATAACCTATGTGCCATCCGTTGCCGTCGTTGTCTATCTGGGCATAGGTGCCGTATTGGTAGTTATCGTTTACGGTGGTGATTTGCGTGTATTCGCCCACTTGAAAGCCTGTTCCCGTTCCCGACAGGGAATTATAAACACCGAGATGCGTTCCCGATCCGCTATTCGAGATTTTATTCCACGTGGCGACTTGTGTACCGTTTCCCGTTCCGTCCAAAGAGTTGGCTATGCCGGAAGTATAGCCCGATCCGTCCATGGAAACGTGGTTGTAAATACCTCTGCGTATATCGTTGCTCGTACTGATCACACGGTTTTCGATGGCATTGTTGATATTGTCGTCGTTATTATACACATACAATTGTACATTGGCGGGAACATTCATAATACCGAATGCCGTACGCCCGAGGTGATACATCGAATCTTGTACGGCGGTGGCCACTTCCGTTCCGCCGGATTTATAGAACACTTCGGGTTTGTTTACCAATCCGTTATAATCGGCATGCAGGGCGAATTTGGCTTTGGGAACATATTTGACCGGTTCTCCGGAAACGAAAGTCTGATAGCCGCTACCCGTATCGATTTCCACTGTCATTGTGACAGGGACCGACCAGTCGATGTCATCAAAATCGGCTACGGTTCCGCTCAACCGGTTGCCTTCGCCGAGATAAGCTACGGCAATTCCGTTGGCGTCGGTTTGTATGCCCGTATGTTCTTCCTGCCAAATTGTGTTGCTTCCGGCATTAAGCGTAAACCGGATATCCACGTTTTGATTGGCAAGGGGTTGGTTGTTATTGTCCGTCAGGAGGAATTTGTAGTTGAAACCTTCGGTTTGGGCTGATAAAATCGATGAAATCAACAGAAATACGGCGATAAAATAATTTTTTATCATAGTTGAGGATTTTGTATAAAAGCAAGCAAAAATTATACCGAAAAAAGATGTCTGAACATGATTTACGTATTGAAATTTCTAATAAAAAACTTAACTATCTTTGTCGTAAACTTTTAACTTTTTATGAAAGGAATTATTTTGGCCGGCGGATCGGGCACCCGTTTATATCCGTTGACCGTATCGGTGTCGAAGCAACTATTGCCCGTATATGACAAACCGATGATTTATTATCCGTTATCGACCTTGATGTTGGCGGGCATCCGCGATATTTTGCTAATTTCCACCCCGAAAGATTTGCCTTCTTTCAAGCGCCTTTTGGGTGACGGTGAAGCTTTTGGTATAAAACTCGCTTATGCCGAACAGCCAAAACCGGAAGGGCTTGCCCAGGCATTTCATATAGGGAAAGATTTTGTGGAAAATGACCCGGTTTGTCTGATTTTGGGGGACAATTTGTTCTACGGCGCAGGGTTGGTCAAGCAATTGAAACAGGCCGTAAAAATTGTAGAGGAAGAGGATAAAGCCGTGATTTTCGGTTATTATGTGAATGACCCGGAGCGATACGGCGTGGCGGTTTTCGATGAAAAGGGCAATGTTACGGATATTGAGGAGAAGCCTGAAAATCCCAAATCCAATGTGGCGGTAACGGGCTTGTATTTCTATCCTTCCGATGTGATTGAAAAGTCTTTCCGGATAAAACCTTCGGCGCGTGGAGAATTGGAGATCACGGATGTAAATAAATTGTTTCTTATTGAGAAACGATTGAAAATCAATGTTTTGGGAAGAGGTTATGCTTGGCTGGATACCGGTACACATGAGGCTTTGAGTGAGGCAACGGAATTTATCAA
>CAYUQW010000009.1:6791-11680 GCA_964446985.1 uncultured Flavobacteriaceae bacterium | reverse complement strand
CTTGGCTGGATACCGGTACACATGAGGCTTTGAGTGAGGCAACGGAATTTATCAAAGTCATCGAAAAACGTACAGGATTGAAAATTGGATCGCCCGAGGAAATCGCGTATTATAACGGCTGGAAATCCGCCGATGAATTATGGGAAAACGTCAAAGATTTGAAAGGGGAATATTATCAATATCTTCAACATATGTTGAAAAACCGTACGTCTTAATTTTTCCCGAAGTCGTATAAAAAAATCTTTCAACGATATAAGAAAAAATAATCGATTTTACCTTGAACAAGGTGGGGAAACCGTAATTTTGCGTAACAAAAATTACAAAAATCAGAAATTATGAGTTTAGTCGGAAAAAAAGCACCGGTATTTAATGCGCCGGCCGTTGTGAACGGCGGAGACATTGTAGAAAATTTTTCCTTGGAACAATTCAAAGGAAAAAAAGTCATTTTCTTTTTCTATCCTTTGGATTTTACGTTCGTTTGTCCTACCGAAATTATTGCGTTTCAGGATGCTTACGAGGAATTCGAGAAACGCAATACGGTAGTGGTGGGATGTTCCGTGGATTCGCAGTATTCCCATTGGGCTTGGTTGAATACGCCGCAGGATAAAGGCGGCATTCAAGGGGTCAAATATCCGCTGGTGTCGGATTTGGACAAGACCATTTCGATGAATTACGGCGTTTTGGGCGGCGAATATACGATTGACGAGGAAGGAAATTGGGCTTTTGAAGGAAGTCCCGTGGCTTTTCGCGGTTTGTTTCTCATTGATGAAGAAGGTGTTATTCAACACGCTTTGATCAATAATCTCGGTTTGGGTCGCAGTGTCAAAGAAGCCTTGCGCTTGGTGGATGCGCTAACGCATTTGCAGAAGTACGGCGAAGTTTGCCCCGCCGATTGGGAAGAAGGCAAAGAAGCCCTGAAACCCACCTTCGAAGGTGTAGCCGAATATCTGGGAAAGCACAAACATTAATCATCTTGCCCTGAACTAAAAAGAGTGCCCGGAGATCCGGACACTCTTTTTTTATGTTCCTAAAAACAAATTTGCATTAACCGCATTTACTGTAACCGCAACTTTTGCATACGAGACAGCCTTCTTCATAAATCAAACCTTCGGGATCGCCGCATTGCGGACATTTTTTGTCTTGCGGAGCGGTTCCGTCGGGAATATAGCGTTTTAGTGCCCGTGCCACACCGTTTTTCCATGTGTTGATGAAGTCGTCGCTGAGATTGAGACCTTCCACCAGTTTAACTACTTCTTCGATGGGCATTCCGCGGCGCATCACGCCGGAAATCAATTTGGCATAATTCCAATATTCCGGGTCAAACGAACGCGACAAGCCTTCAATCGTAACTTTATATTGTTGTTTATCGACAAATTGCAGATCGTAACGGGATCGTCCCTTTTCGTCTTTGTTTTTGATAACCCAGCCTTTGGTTACGTAATCGGGCAAGCTGAAAACGTCTTCGGCGCGGCCGGTGAAAATTTCATAAGGCCGGTTATCGATTTTCCCGACGACTGCCAACCATTCTTCGCGTTTGTTGAAAAAGCGAATGATATCGGCTTCGAGTTTTTTCGGGCGTTTTTTCGGGAATACGTTTACTTGAATGTTTTCCGTTTTGATATGGGATTTTCCCTCTTTTTTCTTATCGTCTTTTTTATCGGAAATCAACACACCGCTACGGGATCCGTCTCGATAAACCGTGATACCTTTCAATCCCTGTTTCCAAGCTTCCATATAAATTTTCCCTACGAGATCCACGGATGTATCCTCGGGTAGATTTATGGTGGAACTGATGGAGTGGGTTGTGTATTTTTGGACCAAAGCTTGCATTTTTACCCGTTTTCGCCAATCGATTTCCGGTGCGGTGGATCCGTGGTAAGGTGATTCCTTGATATCTTTCTTGCCCGTGATTTTCATCCAATCTTTCAGTTTGTGGTGATACACGGTAAATTCTTCGAAAGCATCGCCCGTATCGTCCACAAAATCCACTTTGACATTGGGGTCGTTGGGATTGACTTTTTTTCGTCGTTTATAGGATAACATAAATACGGGTTCGATACCCGAAGATGTTTGTGCCAAAATACTCAAACTTCCCGTGGGCGCAACCGTGCTGATGGAAATATTTCGACGGCCGTATTGCATCATTCGTTGATGAATTTCGGGAAATTCTTTTTCGAGCATTTGGACGAATTCCGATTGTTTTTCTATCTCCGGATCGAAATCGGCGAATTTTCCGCGTTCGATAGCCATATCGATACTGCTGTCGAATTCAGCCTGCAATTTGGTCCGCATAATTTCTTCGACCTGTTTGAGGGCATCGTCGCTGTCGAAACGGTATCCCAAAGCGGCAATGGCATCGGCAAGGGCTGTAAATCCGAGACCCGTACGACGTCCCCGTTTGCCTGTATTGTAGAGCAGTTCCCAGGTTTCACGTTCGATTCTTTTGATTTTTTCGGGTTCGGGATCGCTGTCGATTTTGGCCAAAATCCTTTCGATATGTTCCAATTCCAAATCCACCAAGTCGTCCATCAAATGTTGGGTTTCATACACCACTTCGTAGAATTTGGCATAATCGAAACGGGCTTTGGGCGTGAACGGATTTTTGACAAAGGAATACAAATTCAAAGCTATTAACCGGCAGGAATCTCCGCCTTGCATCGCAATTTCGCTACAAGGATTGGTGCTTTCGTTTTTGAATCCGGGATAGATGCTCGAAGTGGAATAATAGTGCTGACGATCCCAGAAAATCAGTCCCGGTTCGGCCGTATTGTGGGCTGCGGATACGATTTTATTCCACAATTCCCTGGCGTCCACTTCTTTGGTCATCAGAGGTTTGTCGCTGTCAATGGGCCAACGAAGGGTGTATTTTTTGCCTTCGGCCACGGCTTGCATAAATTCGTCCGAAAGGCGGATGGAAATATTGGCCCCGGTGACCTTGGTAAGATCCTGTTTGACCATAATGAAATCTTCGATATCGGGATGGGCAATGTCCATCGTTATCATCAGCGCGCCGCGGCGTCCGTTTTGGGCCACTTCACGCGTTGTGAACGAAAAGCGGTGCATAAAGGAAACGGCGCCGGTGGTTGTTCTGGCCGCGTTGGAAACGGGCATATTTTTCGGCCGTAATTTGGAAATATCGAATCCTACGCCGCAACGACGCTTGAACAATTGTACCAACTGATGATCGGTGTACATAATGCCTCCGTAGGAATCGTACACCGAAGGGACCACCACGCAATTGGAAAGGGACGAAATTACTTCGGTATTGCCCAAACCGAACATAATACTCCCCTGCGGAATGGTATATTTGAATCTATCCAGATAAGAAAAAATCTTCTCTTCGGTCAGTTTTTCACGACGTTTACCGTATTCCGACAAGCCTTCACGAGAAAGGGGATTGGTATGATATTTATCCTCGATACGCGCAAATTCCCTTGCCATCCTCCGGTGCATTTCTTCGGGAGTTTGTTCAAGGAATTTTCCGTCCTTGGTTTGCAAGGCATATTTACTTATCCATATATTGGAAGCAAGCTCGTCTCCTTTAAAATATTCCAAGGTTTTTTTTAACACTTCGTTGTAAGTGTATGTCTTTCTGTCTTTTACGGAGGTCTTCATAAATCATGAATTTTTTTGAGTCGCAATGTCAAAGTTAAGCGTAAAATCGGCTTTTTTCCAACGGTGATACAAATCAATTTTAAACAAAATAATGTTAGTAACTCATCTGCTACTTATTTTATTATAGCATCAAAAAAATCCGAAAATTTTTTTTGAAAATCCGTTTTTAATTTACGATTAAATCTTTTATGGGTAATAG
The DNA here is from genome assembly GCA_964446985.1 of uncultured Flavobacteriaceae bacterium. GTDB lineage: Bacteria > Bacteroidota > Bacteroidia > Flavobacteriales > Flavobacteriaceae > JAADED01. The sequence goes on along the minus strand of CAYUQW010000009.1, from coordinate 7,866 downwards.
CCCGGGATTTATTTGTTAATAAATTCTGATAAAACATTTTTTTATCTCAATTATTATATTCAAATATTTGATTTTCAATAATATTCGAGCGATGAAATAGTGTTGAAAAGAAAAAAATTGCCTGAATCCGTGCGAAAAAAGAGGCGAATTTTTCCTAACTTTATCCCGTAAAAAAATAACCGGCCGGAATTATGGGAAAATCCGAAATTCAAAAGAAAGTTCGGCACTTGTTGACCGAATTTTTACAAAAAAACAACTACCGGAAAACCCCCGAGCGCTACCATATTCTCGAGGTTATCTACGATATTGATCACGGTCATTACGATGTGGATTCGTTATATAAAATTTTGCGTGAACGCGGAATGTTCATAAGCAAAGCCACACTCTACAACACCTTGGAATTATTGTTGGAGGCCGGTTTGATACGCAAACATTATTTTTCACGCAATTCGGCGTTTTACGAAAAACGTTTTTTCAGCGGTTCGCATCACCATCTGATCATTCTCGATGAAAAGGGAGAAGTTAAAGAAATCAAAGAATTTTGTGATCCGCGTGTGGACGCCGTCCGGCAAGATCTGGAGAAACTTTTCAACGTGGAAATCACCGATAACGATTTGTATTTTTATGCCACAGCCAAAACCGACTCCGATGAATGAACAACCGAAACAACAACCGGCCGGAAGCGGGGCGCAAACCAAAGCCTTGTCACCGCTGAGTCCGCAGATACCGCCTCAAGCCATCGAAGTGGAAAAAGCCGTTTTGGGTGCCATGCTTATTGACAAACGGGCCGTTACGGAAGCCGTTGACAAGCTGACGCCCGAAATGTTTTACGATCCGAAACATCAATATATTTTCCGGGCGATGTTTCAACTTTTCGAATCGGGTAGCCCCATCGATTATCTGACTGTTACCGACCGGCTCAAAGCCGACGGGAAACTCAATGATGTCGGAGGCCCTTATTATTTGATCGAATTGTCCAATACGGTTGCTACGGCCGTCAACATCGAAACGCATATTCTTATCCTGATCGAAAAATACATTCGCCGTGAGATGATCGATACCGCCCAACGGATGC
>CAYUQW010000009.1:0-6691 GCA_964446985.1 uncultured Flavobacteriaceae bacterium | reverse complement strand
ATCCTGATCGAAAAATACATTCGCCGTGAGATGATCGATACCGCCCAACGGATGCAAACCAAGGCTTTTGACGAAACCAACGACGTATTCGATATTCTCGACGAAGCCGAACAATCGCTTTTTGCCATCAGCCAGGGGAGTTTGCGGCAGGAAACCGAACAAGTGGACAGCATTTTGGTCAGGGTGAAGGAAAAATTGGAGACCATGCATAAGGAAAATAAAAAAATCCCCGGTCTTTCTTCCGGTTTTCCTTCCATAGACGATTTTACGGGCGGTTGGCACAAAGGCGATTTGATCATCCTGGCGGGTCGGACGGCGATGGGGAAAACGGCATTGGCCTTGAATTTTGCCAAAAATATTGCCTTCATTGAGAAAAAACCCGTAGCATTCTTTTCCCTTGAAATGACCGCCGAACAATTGATGATGCGTATCCTCTCCTCGATGGCAATGATCGAATCCACCAAGTTCCGGTCGGGCAAGTTTTCCGAAAACGAATTCGAAATCCTTGAAAGCAAAACCACTTATTTGTCCAATAACCCGAATCTTTTTATCAATGATTCCTCGATGCTGAATATATTCGAATTGCGTACGCAGGCCCGCCGGATGAAAGTACAATACGGTATCGAAATCATTTTTATCGATTATTTGCAATTGATCCGTAGCGGCGATAAACTCAAATCGGGGAACCGTGAGCAGGAAATTGCCAATATTTCCCGGAGTTTGAAAGCCCTTGCCAAGGAATTGGATATCCCTATCATTGCTTTGTCTCAGTTGTCGCGAAAAGTTGAAGATCGATATCGCGGAAACGAACACCGCCGTCCGCAATTATCCGACTTGCGCGAATCGGGTGCCATCGAACAGGATGCCGATATGGTGGCATTCGTCTATCGTCCCGAATATTACAAAATTACCGAATGGGACGATGAAGAACATTCCCCTACGGAAAACACGGCCGAATTTATTATTGCCAAGCACCGTCACGGGAAGACCGGCAGCATCCGTTTGCGCTTCCTGAAAGACTACGGTTTGTTCGAAGATATGTCGCAGCCGGCTTATCTCGAATCGAGCCTGAACAAACTTTCCGACGACGTGTTGCCCGGTGATATCAACGATGCTTTCGGAACAGGACAGACAGGAACCCAAAATCCAAATCCCGAAGGTGATGATATGCCGTTCTAAATTGATTTGCCTGTTGTTGGTGGTATTGCCGTTACGTTTGTCGGCGGCTTTTTTGCTCGTCCCGATGGATGAAACGCAAAAACAACATTTGAAAGCTTACGGTGCCGTTTATCATGAACTCAAACGCGGTATCAAAGTGAAATGGCTGTTGAACTACCGCGGAGGTTCGTTTCTTATTCCTTACGACGACGAGATTGTGGAGTATTGCAAAATCCGGGACATTACCTATGAAGTGTTGACGGATCAACAGGCAACGGAAATCCTCAAACAAGTGGAGAGTCCGGCTGTCAATATGCACGCCGTAACCTTGGAAAAAGCGCCGCGAATTGCCGTATATTCCCCCAAGGACAAGATGCCCTGGGACGATGCCGTTACCTTAGCGTTGACCTACGCCGAAATTCCGTATGACGTGATTTACGATGAAGAAGTCCTGCGCGGCGAATTGAGCAAATACGATTGGCTTCACCTCCACCACGAAGATTTTACGGGACAATACGGGAAATTCTATGCCGGATACCGTACGGCGCCTTGGTATGTGCAGCGCAAGGAACGTCAGGAACAATTGGCCCGTAAACTCGGTTTTAAAAAAGTATCGAAACTCAAAGCCGCCGTGGCAGAGAAAATCCGGGAATTTGTGCTGGGAGGCGGTTTCCTGTTTGCCATGTGTTCCGCCACGGATACGCTGGATATCGCATTGGCGGCAGCCAACACGGATATTTGCGAGAGCATGTACGACGGCGATCCCTCCGAACCGGGATATCAAGACAAATTGGATTTCAGCCGTACACTTGCTTTTGAAAATTTTACCATCGAACCCGATCCGCTCGTTTACGAATTTTCCGATATCGATACGACACCTACGCGCAATGTCCCTCCCGATCACGATTATTTCGAATTACAGGAATTCTCCGCCAAATACGATCCCGTTCCTACGATGCTTACACAAAACCATACCGTCCTAGTCAAAGGATTTTTCGGCCAAACCACGGCGTTTAATCCCAAAGTGATCAAGCCGAATGTTATTATCCTGGGAATAACCAAATGGAACGGAGAAGCCAAATATATTCACGGTCAAGCAGGCAAGGGAATGTTCACCTTCTACGGCGGACACGATCCCGAAGATTACAAACACAAAGTCGGCGATCCGAAAACCGATTTGCGCCTATATCCCACGTCCCCCGGATACCGGTTGATATTGAATAACGTCTTGTTCCCGGCTGCCGAAAAGCATAAAAAGAAAACATGATCAAACATCTGCACATAAAAAATTATGCGCTGATCGACCGGATGGATTTGGATTTTCATCCGGGTTTTAATGTGATTACGGGAGAAACCGGTGCGGGAAAATCGATCCTTATCGGTGGATTGTCCTTGATTTTGGGACAGCGGGCCGGGAAAGACGCAATGCGACGGCCTGGTGAAAAAATTATAGTGGAAGCCGTTTTCGACCTTAAAAATTTCGATATCCGGGATTTTTTCGAGGAGAACGATTTGGATTACGACGATGAAACCGTTATCCGTCGCGAAATTCTCCCTTCCGGCAGATCCCGGGCTTTCATCAACGATACGCCGGTTTTGTTGGATACGTTGTCGGCTTTGGGAAACCGCTTGGTGGACATTCATGCCCAACACGGCCATTTGTTATTGAAAAATAAGGATTTCCTGTACAATTTGTTGGATACCTTTGCCGGACAAGCGGAAACGGCCCGGCAATACCGGAAGGATTATACCCGTTTCGAGCGGCTTTCGCGCAAATTACAATCTTTGGAAGAACAAAAAGCCCGCCTGATCGCGGAAGCCGATTACCGCCGGTTTCAGTTGAAGGAATTACAGGAATTGGATTGGGATTTGGATTTCGACGAAGCCGAACAAATTATCCGGCAGAAAGAAAACCGCGAAAAGATTTTGGAAACCTTGCAGGAAATCGAATTTTTGATCGACAATGAACAAGCGGGATTAAACCGGCAATTGATCGAACTGACACAAAAGCTGCGTTTTCTGGCAAAATTCGATGACCGGGCAGATACTTGGGCCGATAGAACCGAAGTCTTTGAAACCGAAATTCGCGAATTGCAATTCGATTTGCAACGACTTGCCGACACTTTTGCATTGCTCGATGAGGAAGAGGTAACACGTATTGAAAATCAGTATAACAAATTTCAGTCGCTTTTGTTCAAACACCGTTTGCAAACCAAGGAAGATTTGTTGGCTTTGAAAAACCAATGGGAGCGGGAAGTTAACGGTGTCGAAGCCTTGGACGCCGAATCGGAAGAATTGCGGGAAGAATTGAAACAATTGGATAAACAATTGAATGAAGAAGCCTCAAAATTGTTGCAAGGGCGTAAGCAAGCCGCGAAAAAATTAGCCGCGGAAATCGAAAAACATATCAAGGAATTGGGAATGGAACATTCCCGTATCCGCATCAACGTGCTGCCTTCGGAAGATCGAAATAAATACGGTCGCGACAGTATTGAATTTTTACTTTCCTCCGATAAGGGCCAAACCTTCGGCCCGATGGCCTCGCGTGCTTCCGGCGGGGAAATGTCGCGGATTATGTTGGTCATCAAATTTATCATGAGTAAAAATGCGGCTTTGCCGACCATTATTTTCGATGAAATCGATGCCGGAATTTCCGGTGAAATTGCCCGGAAAACCGCTTCGTTGCTGAAGCAAATGTCCCGCCATATGCAGGTGGTCAGTATTACCCACCTGCCGCAAACCGCCGCAACGGGCGACAAACATTTCAAGGTTTTCAAGACCGAGAACCAAGGCACGGTAACCTCCGAAATAAAGGCATTGAGTCCGGAGGAAAGATTGATAGAAATCGCCGAAATGATCGAAGGAAAGCCGCCCTCGGAAACCGCTTTGCAGCATGCCCGAACCTTATTGAAAAATAAATGATTATTTTTGCGTAACCCGAAAAACACAAAAATATGGCTTATCAATTACTCAAAGGAAAGAAAGGGATTATTTTCGGCGCTTTGGACGAAAACTCCATTGCTTGGAAAGTGGCCGAAAAAGCCCATGAAGAAGGTGCCGAATTCGTATTGACCAATGCGCCCGTGGCTATGCGTTTCGGCGAAATCAACAAATTGGCCGAGAAAACAGGTAGTCAAATCATTCCCGCCGATGCCACCAACTTGGAAGATTTGGAGAATCTCATCGATAAATCGATGGAAATATTGGGCGGAAAACTCGATTTTGTCCTTCATTCCATCGGTATGAGCGTTAATGTTAGGAAAAACCGCCCTTATACGAATTTACGTTACGATTGGCTGGAAAAAGGCTGGGATGTTTCCGCCGTTTCCTTCCACAAAGTAATGCAACTGCTCTACAATAAGGAAGCCATGAACGAATGGGGCTCCATTGTGGCTTATACCTATATTGCGGCTCAACGCGTTTTCCCCGATTACAACGATATGGCCGATAACAAAGCTTACCTCGAAAGTATTGCCAGGAATTTCGGTTATTGGTTCGGTAAAAAATTCAAAGTCCGCGTCAATACGATTTCCCAATCGCCCACGCCCACCACGGCGGGTAAAGGCGTGAAAAGTTTCGAAATTTTTATGGATTATGCCGAAAAAATGTCGCCGTTGGGAAATGCTACGGCCGAGGATTGCGCCGATTATACCATCACGCTCTTTTCCGATTTGACCCGCAAGGTTACGATGCAGAATCTCTACCACGACGGCGGCTTTTCCTCTACGGGCGTTTCACAGGAAATTATGGAGATTTTTACCAAAAACAGCGACAAATAAAATTTTTTCCGTGAAATCTTGCGGCCGGTCCGTTTTCGGGCCGGTTTTTTTATGATAAACCGGTAATTTTTCCGTTGTTATCGATAAACATCGTTTCCGAAGCAGGTGTTTTGGGTAAGCCCGGCATACGCATCATTTTCCCCAGAATCGGGATAATAAATCCTGCGCCCGTATTGATTTCCACCTCCCTGACATTAATGGTAAAACCTTCGGGACGCCCTTTCAACGACGGATTGTCCGACAGGGATTTCTGCGTTTTGGCCATGACCACCGGCAGGTTGCCGAATCCGAGTTTTTCGAATTTGGCAATGCTTGTTTGCGCTTTACGCGTGTAAACCACCTGTCCGGCACCGTAAATCCGTTTGGCAATAATTTCGATTTTTTCTTTCACCGGCAAGGCATAATCGTATAAGGGACGGAAATTTTTTCCGTTTCGTTCGACGGATTGAATAACTTTTCCGGCCAGATCCGTCATTCCCGCGCCGCCTTTTTCCCAACCTTCGGCAATGCTCGACGTAACGCCTTTCTCCTTCAATATTTCCTGTAGGCGGTCCAAATCTTCCCGGCGGTCGTCCGGGAAACGGTTTACGGCCACAATAGGTTCCAAACCGAACAGCCGGATATTCTCGATATGTTTTTCCAAATTAGGCAATCCCTTTTCCCAATCGCCGTCTCCGTGATAAGCCAGCGCACGTAATGTCGCCACCAGCACCACCGCTTCCGGTTTCAGATTGCCGTAAACGCTTTTGATATTGAAAAATTTTTCCGCACCCAAATCGGCCCCGAATCCCGCTTCCGTTACCACGTAATCCGCCAATGAAAGGCCCGTTTTCGTAGCGATGAGCGAGTTCGTTCCCTGCGCGATATTGGCAAACGGCCCTCCGTGGATAATGGCCGGATTATGTTCCAGCGTTTGCACCAGATTTGGTTTGACGGCATCTTTCATCAGAATGGCCATGGCGTTTTCGGCTTTCAAATCCCGCGCGAAAACAGGTTCCCCGGCAAAATTATAACCGATCAAAATGTTGCCCATTTTCTCTTTCAAATCCGCCAAATCGTCCGCCAGACAAAGAATCGCCATAATTTCCGAAGCAGGTGTAATGTTAAAACCCTCCTCACGCGGCATGCCGTTGTTTTTTCCGCCCAATCCGATCACGATATCGCGCAAACTCCTGTCGTTCATATCCATCACTCTTTTCCATAGCACGGCCCGCGGATCGATTCCCAAAGCATTTCCGTGGTGAATATGGTTGTCAATCAGCGCCGAAAGCAAATTATTGGCCTTTTCCACCGCCGAAAAATCCCCGGTAAAATGCAAGTTGATATCCTCCATCGGGATAACCTGCGCATAACCGCCGCCGGCCGCCCCGCCTTTGATACCGAACACCGGTCCCAACGAAGGCTCGCGCAATACCACGACAGCCTTTTTTCCCAGGCGGTTAAGGCCGTCGTTCAGGCCCACACTCGTTGTCGTTTTGCCTTCACCCGCAGGCGTGGGCGTCATGGCCGTAACCAGTATCAAATGACTCTTCGCCGCCTTATCCGGACGAACATACCCGAGCGGAATTTTCGCCTTGTATTTCCCGTAAGGCTCCAAATCATCCGCATCAATCCCCAATTTTTCCGCGATATGTTGCACCGGTTCCGGTGTCACCGACAGCGCAATTTCGATATCTGAACGATAACCGGACATAAAATCGTTGGTTTTCTCCGCAAAAACGGAAAAATATTCCGAATCGCCAAATTTTTTGTCA
>CAYUQW010000008.1:0-21384 GCA_964446985.1 uncultured Flavobacteriaceae bacterium | reverse complement strand
ACGGGATAAGAATTGGACACTTCGAATTTCGAGAAAGTATGCTCATAGAACAAAATGGCCGATAAAGCTTTCGTCAAGGCATAATCCGCACTCAAACGAATGCTGTAAAAACGTTTTCCGCTGACGGGTTGGGTATTTTGTTGTGCCAATCCGTAGATGATATTCATATTGTAACGGTATGAAACATCCGATTTCAAAATCAAATCCGACTTGAAATCATAATGATTCCCGCCGATATTCATAGGCAAATACACATCCTTGATACGGTAGCCCAATCCTACGGTAATTTCACGGCCGTCCACCCGCGTCAAGGTGTAATTTTCCGTGTTCAAAGTAGCCATCCGGTCTTTTTTATAGGACAAATCGATTTGAAGGGAATTGTTCATTTCCATTTGCACGCGAATAAGCGGATTAAACGCCTCGGTCATAACCACATTTCCGTAGGACAACGGCGAATAGTAATTATCGGCGATATCCCTGGCCGCAGGGTCTTGGAAAAATTCCATATTGTTGCGGAAACGGTTGATGGTCAAATCCGATTTATACCCGTGTTCCAGACTGAAACGGCGGAAATGTTTCTTAAACCAGTCGTTTTTCATCAAGCCGGTATATTTGATTTTCCAACCGGGTACCGGGAAAGTATTGAACACATCCAACTTCATTTTGGCGGGATCCCGTTTGGTGAAAGCGGCTATGAACGAATAGAGCAAAACATCGGTTTGGAACTCGCCGTATCCGTCGGGATAGCCCGAAGCGGGAACGGAAATTCCCCGTTGACGCGCCAAACGGCGGGCAATGATATAACTGTCGGCCTTCATACGGTCCACCGTCGGATCGTGGTTAATGTCAAAGGTTTCGAACGCCGTCGGCATCATAAAATAAGAGACGGAAAAATTCCCTTCCACGGTCGGAACGAGAGGCTGGTATTGTCCGTTGTTCACTTGGAACGTCTCGTTTCTGTTACGCGTTTTCATGCGCATAGCTTTCACGTCGATTTTCAATCCGCGGAACGGACTGAAATTCGTTCCGATATCGATTTTTTCATCCAATGTATGCCGATACGGCTCGTTCAAATCGGGATAGGCCGTCAACCATCCGCGGCGTGCCAATTCGTAACGTATATTCTCTTCGTCCCAACCCAAAACATAAGGAATATCGGGATGCTCCGTCCCCAAAATGCCGACGGACTGCAAATATCCCGGAATATAACTTCCCGTGTTGCGGCTGTACATCAAGCGGATTCGCCTGATCGACGTCAATGCGTGTATGATGCTTGCTACCGATTTTTGGAAGGAATTGGGCACAAAATTCACACGTATTTTCTTGCCGCGTGCCTTGGCGATTTTCTCTTCTTCCTGCTTGTTTTTCCGATTTTTCTCCTGCTCTTTTTTTGCCTGTTTCTTACGTCTTTTCTTGGATGACCGTTTTCTTCCGCCCTTGCCCGACCATTTTCTTTCCAGCTTGCTCAATCCCAAGAAATCATAGATGTTCTTCATATTGAAATCGACATTCAAGCGGTGTGTACCGGCATTCTGTATCTGATTTCCCAAATCGTATCCGTGTACGTTTTGCATCGCTTCGGGACGGCGTTGCCATTGAAAACTTCCGTTATACGTGTAAGAAGCATCGATAAAGTTGATCAGCGGGAATTTTTTGAAAGGCAGTTTATAGGTCAGATTAATATTTTGTTGCATAATAAAGGGCTGTCCCACATCGAAAAATCCCTGCCAAATCCCCGCATTGTAATCCGGCATACCGTTGGGTAAATAAAAATTCTTGATCGTCCTGTTCGATGTACCCGTATAAGTGATTTGCATCGATTTGAACGGATTGTAATTGACGTTATAATTCAAATTAAACTTGTAATCGCGGCTTTGCATAGGCGGAAAATCCAGTCCGTAATCTTCCAATTGCCGCACGCGGAACGTATTGAAACGGCGGTCGAAATCCGTATTGAAACTTACGGACGAAGGCATCCAATTGAAGTTAATGTCTTTCAGAAAACGCATATACCGTTTGCGCAAAATTTTCGACTTGATTTTTTTCAGCGGATAATGGGATTTGGGTTTGAAGTTATAGGAATACAAAACACCGAAATTCACCTGTTGCTGCTTGTTTTCCTCCACTTCGAAATTGGTATGGTTGGCTTCGGCATAACTGAAATTGAAAGTAAAGTTCTCGATATCGTAAAGATGTTTCTTCCGTTTTTTCTTGCTTCCGGGTTTTGGCGGGGCATATTCTTTCTTAACACCGGTCAGTGCAATGCTCTTGTAATATTGCCTGTCCCGAGCCACTTCCAGAATCGAATCGCGCTCCTGCTGACTCCGTGCAATAGCCAAGCGGTCGGACAACAAAATATCGCGATGTACGGGATCGTATTCCGGGCGTATAAATTCCTTGGTCACCGTATAACTCACAGGCAAGGTGATATGCCATTTTTCGGGCAAAAATTTGCCCATATTGACCGCCGTATTGAAATTGTAATTATATCTGTTTTCCACCGAACGGCCTACGGGACCTTGTTCCAGCATTCCGAAACCTGCGGTACTGATACCTCCGCCGAAATTAAAGGTAGCCACATCGGCCAAGGTTAAATCCGCCGAGCCTTGCGTGGCCCAACCGCCTTTGTTTTTCATTCCCGTCAATCGCAATTCGTTGAACCAAGCTTCGCCGCAAATTTCACGGTTACTGTTGTTGCGAATACCCACCATCATAATTTTTACACGGGCAAAATCGGGATTACCTTTGATACCGATCACCAACTTGTTCGGCTTGTTCGCCGCCGAGGGATCCAATTGGTCTTCATTATACAATACCAAATGCTGCGGATTGGCTTGCCCGTGGGCAATTAAATCCAATTTTATTTTCTGCAACAGGGCAAGTTTCAAATCGATACGGTTTTCCAAGGGCCAAACCTCTTCGGGATCGGTTGACGTATTGTCGGAAATTCGCAGCGGGATTTGCACTTCGTAATAATTATCCGTCAAATCGCTACCGAAACGTAAGAAGCCAATCATTTCTCCGTCCTGCAATTGCATTTGTCCGCGTACGTCTTCGGCGTGAATAAACATTTTCAAGCGTTTGAACTGGCGCATATCCACGCTGTTGTACTTGAATACGCCACGGGCATCTTTGACTTCCAGTCCGCAAACACGCATCGACAATGCCTGTTCGTTTTGACGAATCAATTGGTTGTTCTGATACATTTCCTCGCGATGAATCCCCGGCGGAGAAACATACGGCGACCGGCCGCCGCTTTGATTCTCCTCGGCACTGACGGTAGTTACTTCCGTCTCGGTACCGTCATCATCGGGATTGGGATCGGCGGGATCCAATGTCAACTGATAATTACGCCATTCGCTGCGTATCAAATCGAACTTGGCGAACCGGAGTATCAAAGGCTTGGAAAATCCCGTTACGAAAAGACGCATAAATTTGATGGAACGGAAATCCGAGATATTACCGATTTTACGGGTGAACTGTGTTACGGGTATTTTGAATTGAATCCACCGCGCCGTACGTTGGTGGTTGGACGCATCCGTAAAAGTCGTCTCCTTCACATCGGCCACATAGGGCGAATTGGTATCCAAATGATCGTTAAAAGGAATCTCGTATTCGTAATACGCATCGATATTGTTCATCGTCTGGTCGCGGTCGATATCCTCCGTATCGGGATAGACATCGTTACCGTTGGTCTGTTGCCCTTGATTGACCGGTGTATTTCCTTCGCTGTTGTTGAATTTCTTGTAACGCTCAACCACACTGCCCGAAGCCGATAAGAAATGCACAAAATCGTCGTTCGAAGGGTCATCTTGTACTTGGGAACGAACCTGTGGCGGCAATGCATTCAGATAAGCGGCGAAAAAGTTTTGCTCTTCGGCATCTTTCAGACCGTCGAAGCCCACGTCCTGATTTTCCCTTTCGGCAGGATCGGCGCTGAAAGTATAAGTCATCGATTGGTTCAAAGGCACTTTTCCCCAGTGTGTAAAGGTTGTATTGGCCGTTCCGCCGTCGGCAGGAAGTCCGTTTTCATATTGCTTGTGTCCGTCATACAAAATATCTTCTTTGATATACCCCAAATCCAACTCGATTTTTCCATTGTTGCCCGCTTGACCGGGATGATTAAAATACGGATCCATCACCCAGAAAGTCACGTATTGGACATTGGCCTGTTCGAAATCGGTGGTGGTCAATGCCCGCATCATTCCTCCCCATCTTTGGCCGGGATTCAACAATTTTCCCGTAGCGGGATCGACATTCGTATCGAAATTATACGGCCCACGCTCATCGGGAAAATAAGCCAAATTCAAGGTATTGACCACAGCCGTTTGTCCTACGGGAATATCCCGGTCGAATATTTCGCGAATGCTCACACGCCTGTTTTCGTCCTTATCCATATCGGCTCTCGTAATACCCTGCGGCGGATTGTTATAAAACACATTGTCGATAACATACCACGCAAACAAAGCCCTTCCCTTGCCGTAATCGAGGTTATCGACCAATTGACTTTCGGGGCGTGTGGCGGGAACGGAAGCCAATTTCCAGGCAAACGGCGACATCAAATCGATGCCCGTCTGCGACGACTCGAAATCTTCGATCAACGTGGCACTTTCACCGTTGATATTGGAAATATCGGCCAAACCGGGCTTCAAATAGGCAAATTCCCCTTTAACGGAAAATTTACTATCGACATCCGTTTTGATATTGGGCAAATAATTGACCCATTTGGTCAAGAAATTCACCTTGTGACTGAACGCTCCGTTCAAACCGAACAGCATATTGTTCAAAGGCTCGTGTCCGTAATCGGCTTTCCAGGTAATCGGTTTTTCCTTGAGATGCAAATACGAAGCGCCGATGTAGAAATTGTCATTGAATTTATGCTGAATCTCGATACCGGTAAAAATTTTGGTGGTTTGCTGGAAAAGATTGTTTTGTTCAACGCTCACCTGAATGGGAATATTGGATGCCTTCAATGCCGGGTTGATAATTTCCACCCTGCCGGCCTGATAATTGACCACATAATCCACCCCTTCGACCAATTCCCGGCCGCCGGCCGTTACGTGCACCGAGCCGCGCGGTATGCCGAAACCGCCCAAACTGATGCCTCCGCCCGACGAGGATTTGTATTTCCCTTTCAGCAAGAACTTGTCCTTCGCCGGATATTGTTCGGCACGTGATTGCGACAAGGTATACAGTTCACGGAAAACATATTTTTTCTGGTTGTCGTTCCACGTACTCGGATCGTTATAGTCTTCCGTAGGAGCCAAGCGCAATTTTTCAAACAGATACCGCCCGAAAGGCTCGGCCGTCGTAAAAATAATCAGGGAATTACGCGCATCCACCGTGATTCCGTCGATAAAATCGAAAAAGCCGTCACCGCCCGGCTGCGGATCGTTGGACGTATTGAGTTCGTCCATATGAAAGACATTCAGCAAAATGTGATCTTTCACATCCTGTGGCAATGCCGTCCCGTTTTGCGGATTGATATAATTGATCAACGGCGGATTGTTGTAGAGAATCTGCATCCGGAAATCGTCGGGAGAAATACCGTAGGTATTGAGCGAATAGATATTTTTCATCATCAAATCCCACGAAGGTTCGTTCGTATCCACGATATTGCTTTTCAACAATTTGACGACAAGGGCCTGCGGATAAACCACGCCGTTATCGGTAAATTCCCCGACGCGATGCACTTCGTTTCCTTTTGTGTATTCAAAAGCAACGGCCAAAACCTCGTCGGGATTGAGTTTTCTTCGCAAGGAAATGTATCCCAATTTCGGATGCAATACATATTCCGACGAATCCAGTTTGACGGCATTTTCCAAAGCCACGTAATCCTTGCCGTTCACCGGTTGAATACCGTTAAAACCGGATGAAACCGTGGAAATATTCCGGATATTGTCGTTCAAAACCGATTGTGCCGTACCGATGGCTTCGGGATTGAATTTGTTTACCACGTTATCGGGCAAAGCGCCCGGTTGTGTAACGAATCCCGCCGGCAAGGGCGATAATCCCAAGCGCGTACTTTCGCCCAAATCCTGTATGGCCACGATATTGCGCACTTTCTGCGGATTGGAATTGCGGTTGGTTATCCACACTTCGACGCGCGTAATACGAATAGGCGAATCTATGTAGGGATAATGCTTCAAAGCTTCATCGTAATGTTCACGGAAATACTGCGAAAGGAAAAAGTGCCTGTTTTCATCGTAATGTAAAATATCCTTTTCGAAATCTTCCAAAACATCGCCGCCGCGCGCCTGAACCGTCTGAACCGACGATTTTTGTTCCGCACCCACCAAGGTCACTTCGGTATTGCCGAATTTCATCACGGTTTTCAATCCCATCAAATTTTGCGCACCCTTTATCAAGGTGTTTTTCGACTGCATACTCACATTGCCGACCTCGATTTTTTGCAGGATATCATCCTCGCCGGGATTGAAATTCAATTTCATCCGGTTGTTGAAATTGAACATCGATTTGGTATCGTAATTCAAATTCAAATTCAAATTCTTTCCGACGTGTCCGGTCAGGCCCATACTGATATGCTGATTCAAATCCAAACCGAAATTCGACCGGTTCCGTACGGGAATCATCGGATTGTCCCGCTTGGAATAACGCACCCCCAAATCCAAAGCAAAATCACCTTTCGGCTCGAATTTTATCTCGTTTCCGCCGAAAATCGTTTGAAAAAATTTATTGTTGACATAAAAAACCGGCAAAATATTTTTCTGCGCGTCTTCCGCCTTGATCTTCCCGGCCAAAGCATCGTTATTACGCTTGAAATTTTTCTTGATTTCTTCCCGCAACATCAAATCGTAATATTCTTTGGGCGTCAGCACTTCGGGATAGGAAATCGTATATTGATCCAAAACTTTTTTCTTGATATACACGTTCCGCGCCGGATCATATTCGTAAATCTGCCGAATTACCGACGGATCGGGCACATTGATTTTCAAGGCATTATATTGCTTCGTGCTATCGGTTCGAACGGCCGTCGAATCCTGTTGTGCCGGTACGGTAAGCGTCAAAACCAAGGCCGAAAGCAGAAAAAACAGGCGTTTCATTGGCATATTTCCGGATACAAATATGTTCATAAACGTTTTAATGCGGTTTTTATTATTTTTTCCACGTGCCAACCGGGATTTTCCTTAATCAGCATACGGACGACCTTTTCGGCATTTTTTCTCGGATATCCCAAAACTTCCAGCGCCTTCACCGCTTCTTCGAACAATTGCGTGCCGCCGGCGGGCATACCCGTTGTTTCCGGCGAATAATTTTTCAGGATTTTATCTTTCAATTCCACCACCAAACGCTTGGCGGTCTTCGGACCGATACCCTTAACGGATTTCAATAAGCCTATATTTTCGGTAGCAATGGCCTCCCTGACTTCATCGGGCGAAAGCGACGAAAGCATCAATACCGCCGAAGCGGGACCGATACCGCTGACACTCACCAACAGACGAAAAATTTCCCGCTCCTCTTTCGTGGCAAAACCGTATAACATTTGTCCGTCCTCGCGAACTATAAAATCTACATAGACTTTGGCATCCTTTTTTCCCGCCAATTGTTCATAGGTATAAAGGGAAATACCGATATGATATCCGATTTGATTTGCTTCAATAATTACATAAGCAGGCGTCAATTCATCAATCTTTCCCCGGATAAATTCATACATATTCCTCCGTTTAATTTCAATGTAAAAATACTATAATTTTTATTTAAAATAACTTTTGCTCCCGTCTATCAATATAAAATCAGAAAAAGAGCAGGACAAAACTCACAATGGTAATATACAATCCGAGATACAAAAATATCATCGATTTCCAGAACGAATGGGCTTTTTTCATCTCCATAAATTGAAACGTTACCAAGAGGAATTTAATTCCCGATAACAACAAAATCAGCACGGCGAAACCTTTCCAACCGTATAAATATATCGACACCAACGACGATAGCAAGGTCAATATGTACAGGAATACGATGGTTGTTTTATTCGTAAGTTTCATAGGCATTGGATTTAGAGAATCAGATACAAAGTCGGGAACAGGAGCAACCAAATCAAATCGACCATATGCCAGAAATGGGCGCCCGCTTCGATATTCAGTATATCCGGGTTTGCGCCGGGCTTGGTCAAACTGCGATACATAAAAGCCAAAATAACAAGGCCGACAATCACGTGAATAACGTGAAAACCCGTCAAGAGCCAATAAAAGTTAAAAAACGTATTGTAACCCAAGGTCAACCCGTGTTCGATTTTTTCGTAATACTCGAAACCTTTGAGCAAAATAAACAGCAAACCGCTAATGATGGCGAACATTGTGTTTTTACCCGCTTGGCGGTAAAGCGTTTTTTTGGCCGACTGCACCGCCTGTGCCATAAAATAACCGCCCGTCAGCAGGAACAAGGTGTTCAATGTGCCGTAGTAGGTGTTCAACAGCATACGCGAGTGATGATATTCCGCCGGATTATCCCGGCTGCTCACAACCAATCCGACGAGTGCCGCGCCAAAGGTTATCAATTCCAGAAAAATCAGAATCCAAATCAAAATCCCGCCGGGCGGATAATACAAATTAGCATAATCGACCTTTTCTTCCATATATCATTGATGTTTGATTTTTTCAAATAGTTTGACCATCGATTGCAGCATTTCCACGGGCGAAGTCAGAATTTTATAATGATTTTGCCCGAACATCTGCGGCAAGTAATACTTGGCTTCCGCTTCGATTGCCAAAGCGTAGGAATGGATATTTCTTTGGCGCAGTTCGTATAAAGCCCGTTTAACGTCCCTTATTCCGTATTTGCCCTCGTAACGGTCGTAATCATTCGGTTTGCCGTCGGAAAGAAGTAGAAGCCATTTTTTTTCCGAAGGCCGTTTCTCCAAGAGATATCCCGCGTGACGCAATGCCGTCCCTATTCGCGTATAACCCTGCGGTTGCACTGCGCCGATCTTGTCCCTAGCTTGCCGCCACGGTTCGTCAAAACCTTTCATCGTTACATACGTGGAAAAATTTCTTGTTTTGGAAAAAAAGGCGGCAATGGAAAAATCAACACCGTATTCGTCCAGAATTTCACCGAAAAGTATCGACACCTGCTTCTCAACGTCAATGACACGATTGCCGGCCGCATAACCGTCGCTGGACAAGCTGATATCCAGCAAAATCAGTAGCGACAAATCTTTTTCACGCTTTCTCTTCGACAAATAAATTTTTTCCGTAGGCGTCCTCTCGGACAATACGTCGGTCAGATAATCCGTCACGGCATCGAGATCGAAATGATCCCCCTCCGTCTGACGTCTTTGTTCGCGGTAACGGTTGTTGATATTGGCCAAAATCTTGCGCAACGATACCAATGTCGTAGCATATTCCTTCAAGGTATTACGATAATATTCCGGCGCCCTGTCGGCCAAAACGCGCGGATACAGTTTGCAAAAATCCCGTTTGTACGTCTGCTTGGTATAATCCCATTCGTCATAGGAAAAATAAAAATCGCTTCCTTGCACTTCCTTGCTTTCGGAAACAGTGATATTTTCCAGAAACTCCGCCTGATAAACCGAATGCGTTTCTTCATCGGTGCGAACCGTATGGCTCATTTTCAGTTCGTCCAACGCATTGGCGTGTTCGTCCAATTCGTCATCACCGTCGAAATCCCGCCATATACCTCCTTGGTGTTCCTCCAAAGTCTCGATTTTCTCAAAATAATTATGCACCACCTGATCGGCCTGTTGCTTCTTGTCAACCTGCTGCACTTTCATCTCCTCCACGGCGTTGGCCTTCATCATCGTTTCCACCTCTTCGGCAATGGCTTGCTTGACTTTTTCGGAAAAATTCTTCAATGTTCCTTTGTCGCCGCTTTCGGGCATCCCCGTCATCCATTTGCCGTATAACCACGTAAAATCAGGTTCTTCTTCGGCATTTTCAAGGAAAAAAGCATAAAATTTCTCGTAAAAAGGCTTAACGGAAGGAAATTCGTCGAATAAAACGTTCAATATTCCGGGCGCGGTTTCCAAGGCTTTCCGGCGCGATTCGTCCAAAGATTTTTCCGTTCCCGGCGGCCACTGAAAACCCCGTCGCTGTTGCTCGCTCAAATACAACAACCGAAATATATAAAACATAAAATTATCCTCATACGAAGGGAAAAAACGGATAAATTCCGGCAGAAAAAAACTGTTATTCTTGTAACCGCCTTCCCGGTCGGCCGGATAAATTTCGATAGGTTTGCCCGTCAATGCCCGCGCCAAAATCGTCAAACGCGAACGGATTTCTTTCAAATGAACCGTTGCGGCATCATCCAATATTTTTTGTTTCTTTTTCTTTTTCAGATAATTGGAAAACAAACCGTAAAGGTATTCGTCCAAACTCATCGGTCAGGCAAAAGAATTTTTCAAATTTATAATTATTTTTTGTAAATATTAATGACAATAAAGAAAATGACAACATTGCCGCAAGCAGCATAAATCCAAATGCGGACAGAACAACCTCTCCTATAATAAAAACGATAGCAGTCTATATAAAATCAAATCCTCCGGAGCAACAGGTTTCAACGGATTGACGAAATTCGTTCATCACATTTTCGACGATTTTTCCCGCAGGTAAAATCTCGTCGAACAAGGCGGCCACTTGCCCGATTTCCAATTCGCCTTCGTCCAAATCACCTTCGAAAATACCTTTTTTGGCCCTTCCGCGCCCGAGGAAACGCCGGATGGTTTCCGTATCCGGCTTGCTGCGATAAATCTCGGCCAGTTGTTCGTAAAATTTATTTTTTATAATGCGTGTCGGGACTATTTCCTTCAAGGTCAAAATCGTATCTCCGTCTTTCACCTTCAAGACGGCCTGCTTGAAAGCCTCGTGTGCCGACGATTCCTCCGATACCGCAAAACGACTGCCCATCTGCACACCGTCGGCGCCCAAAATCATCGCCGCCAACATCTGACGGCCCGTCCCGATACCGCCTGCCGCTAACAAAGGCAAATCCGTCTCGCGGCGAACGGCCGGCACCAATACCATCGTCGTGGTTTCCTCTCTTCCGTTATGTCCGCCCGCTTCGAAACCCTCGGCCACAATGGCATCCACCCCCGCTTCGGCGGCTTTCAGCGCGAATTTCACGCTACTGACCACGTGAGCCACGGTAATGCCGTGTTCGTGCAAAAAACCGGTCCATTTTTTCGGATTTCCGGCGGAAGTAAAAACAATCTTAACGCCCTCATTGACAATAATTTGCATAATTTCCTCGATATCCGGATACAACAACGGTACATTCACGCCGAACGGTTTCTCGGTGGCCTTTTTCGCTTTCCGGATATGTTCGCGCAGCACATCCGGATACATACTGCCTGCACCGATCAACCCGAGCCCGCCGGCTTCACTCACGGCAACGGCCAATTTCCACCCGCTTACCCAAACCATTCCGCCTTGCACGAGCGGATAACGGATACCGAACAAAGAAGTAATTCTGTTTTTCATAGGTTAAAACGTTAATCGAATTCGCTTGCTACCGATACTGTAAAGGAAAAACAAGGCGGCCAGAAATACCGCCAAACGTCCGGGATAATCCCCGTAGCGGACATAAAATGTTTCCTCGTCGTTCAAATGCACCGTCCCTTCGATAATGCCGCGTTTCCCGTAGGGCAACGATTGCAATACCCTGCCTTTCTGATCGAAAATACCGCTTCGCCCGGTATTGGCCGAACGAACGATATCGCGTCTCGTTTCAATAGCACGCAGCGAAGCATACCGGAAATGTTGGCGATAACCGCCGGTTTTTTTCCACCATCCGTCATTAGTGATTATGGCCGGCAAATTGGCCCCGCGCCGGATATATTTTCGCACATAAAACCCGAAAATCGATTCATAACAAATGATCGGTGCCACGCGGACAGGCGTACCTTCCACAGGAAATACCTTGGGAATGCTGTCCGGCGTATGCGTGCCTGCCATTCCGCCCAGATCCAAAACAAGGGATCCGAATACCGGTTTGAGCAAATGAAAGTAAGGCATTTTTTCCGCCCCCGGGACCAAAATCGATTTGTGATACAGCATCAATTTTCCGTCAGGTTCAATCAATAAAGCCGAGTTGTACAGCGTATACCATAAATCTTTCCCTCCTACTTTATTTACGGTAGAAGGCAAATTATTTTTATCATAATAAAACCGGTGTAAACTCACGCCCGTTAATAAGGCGAAACCTTTTTCGGACAAATATTTTTTCAACTTCCTCACCGAAGGATACACCCCCAACCTGTCCGCTTGCATACTTTGCGCCAGAGCCGTTTCGGGAGCCACCGCCAAATCCGGCTTTTCCTTGGCCTGCTCCATTAAAGCTATCAAATCGTCGGCCGAGGCCACATTACTCCTGTCAAACTTTTCCGTCCAAGGATCAATGTTCGGTTGCAATATCAAAACCTTGGCTTCCTTTCCTTTTTCGCGGTATGCGGAATACATCCGTAGCGACAATAAAACAGGCAAAATCAACCAAAGGGCCGCACGTATCCAATATTTTTTTCCGGACGGATTTTTTACCAGAAAATACAGCAAAACCGAACCGGTCAATACCCAAAGACTTCCTCCGAAAACACCCGTATATTCATACCATTGAATTACCGACGGCCAAGCGGCAAAAACATTGCCCATTGTCAACCAAGGCCATTCGAAATCCCAGTGATAATGAAGCATCTCAAAGGACATCCAAAGCGTAACGAAAAACGGCCAATACATCGACGGAGGTAAGCGCCGCCGGCTCCTGTGCCATATCCAAAAGGTCAAACTCATCAACAAAGCATTCACCGTGACGGCAAAAACCGCTCCTATGGGCGTGGCAAACCAAATCCAATAAGTAATCAACAAATTAAACAGGAAAAAAACCGCATAGACATATAGAAAAAAACCGCGCGAAGGACGTTCCGAAAAGCGGTCGGAAAGCATCAACAAAGGCACCCAGGCAACGAAAATCAAAAACGGAAAACCGTGTTCGGGCCACGCGGCCACAAAAAACAAAACCGACAGCAATACGTCACGCAAATTCCTTTTCATCGACGGGATTTAAAAATACGTAAATCAAGTGCGAAGGAAAAAACGTGCGAAAACCGGATATCGGAAGCAAAATCCGTAAAAGCATAATCAAACTGCAAGTATTTGAATTTCAATCCTATACCGGCGGAAGGATACACATACCATATTTTTCTGTCGTAATATTTTCCCCGGTAAATCCGGTGAATACCGGCACGGAGAAAAACCGTTTTTTTATAATCACCTTCCAAGGACAAACCCGGCGAAAGGCTGAAATACGGTCCGCTGATCAGCGCGTTTCTCGGAGCAAAATAGATTTTCATATCCGTCTCGGCCGTCAAATGAAAAGGATTTTTAACGGGAATACGGCGTGCGATCCCCAATTGAATATGCGGAACACTGATTTCGTTTCCATCCGGCTCGGAAAGATTTTGACCCGGCACGGCATCACGGATTTCCTGTAATCTCCGGCGGTTGAATTGCCAAAAAGTAAAGGTCGTCGTGAGATCTTTCAAGTTCATACCGAATTTCCATTGCTTCAATGAATACAGTAGGCCGGCGTCAACTCCGAAACCGTATCCCGTAGCAAAATCCCCGATATGCCGGTAGAGTAATTTGGCCGTTATGCCCACATCCAAATTCCGCCAAACCGACCTCCGTCCGTAACTCATCATCAATGCGTAATCCGCCACGGAAAAATAACTGATATTGTTATAATTCACATCACCGTTTTCATCGATCAACTTGGTGGTGTTCATAATATTGTCCACCCCGAAGCGTAACAGAGAAAAAGCCACGGCCGATTTCTCATCCGTCCGTCGAATATAGGATACCCAATCCAATTGCGCCATATTCCCGAAATAAGCCGCGTGCATCAGGGAAATTCCTTGTCCGCCGGCATACGACAAGGCTGCGGAGTTCCAATAAGCCGCATCCTGCAACGAGTTCCGGGCAACAACATTACCACCCAAGGCCAAAGCGCGTGCCCCAACACCGATATTCAAGTAGGCATTGGCATATTGCTGGGCAAAAACCGCCAAAGGCGATACAAATAAAATCCAAGCGAAAAGCTTTCTCATCATAACTACAACGACCAAACCGTCAAGGTATTTTGTCTCAAAGATAATGGAATTTATCCAATTTCCCCGGCGGATAATCCGGCCAAATCACGGATTATCACCGACGCCGCCATCATCCCGAACATCGCCGGCATATAGGAAATCGTGCCGTAATGCGAATTTTTATAAGGCGTATCTTTCGTATAAGCCAAACTTTCCTTTCGTGAAGCTTCGGGAGAAAAAACCACTTTGAAACCGCCGGAAATACCGAATTTTTTCAAACGCTTACGGATCATCCGGGCAAAACCGTCATTGAAACTTTCGGAAAGATCGGCAATGCGAATGGCGGAAGGATCGATTTTCCCGCCCGTTCCCATCACACTGACCAGCGGAACTTTATGCGCCAAAGCGGCTTTAATCAAATAAAGTTTCGGCGTCAGGCTGTCAATGGCATCCAAAATATAATCGAAAGAATTGTTTTGTATGAACAAATCGAAATCGTCGGGCTCCATAAACTTGTCAACCGTGCGGATTTCCGCCCCGGGATTAATATCCGCAAATCGGGCTGCCAGAACCTCCGTTTTCTTTTGTCCGACAGTCCCGTGCAGGGCCGCCAGCTGACGATTGATATTGGTCGGTTCCACGCGGTCCCCGTCGATCAACGTCAAATGCCCGATACCGGCACGCACCAAGATTTCGGCAGCATATCCGCCCACACCTCCCAAACCGGCGACCAACACGCGCGACGATAGCAATTTTTTCTGCCGTTCTTCACCCAACAACAAAGCCGAACGCGCCAACCATCCGGGAATTTCCATCAATTCGTTTCCTTTTGAATACGTTCGAACAATTCTTCCGCCGCTTGACCGGCATCGGGATAATCATTCGGAAAGATCAGCCGCGCTTTGCGGTAAAGCGGCAAACGTTTTTCGTAATGCGCCCGTATCTGTTCCTCATCAAGCGAACCGTCCTTATGTTTTTTCAGTAGCGGACGATCAACTCCGGCGTTTTGCAATCGTTTTAAAATAACCTCGAAGGGCGTATCCAGAAACACCAAAAAAGTATAGTTGTTGACCATATTAAAATTAAAGGCTTCGGTCAATGTTCCGCCGCCAAGGGCCAAAACCAAATCGTCCCGTTCCTGCAAAATTTCGTTCAACGCCTTATTTTCCGCAATGCGCAAGGCCCTTTCACCGTATTGCCGGATAATTCCGGCCGGCGTCATCCCGGTGGCTTCGCTTATGAAATCGTCCAAATCGATAAAATCAAAACCCGCCAACTTGGCCAAACGGACACCTACGCTCGTCTTTCCGGCACCCATATAACCGGTCAATGCAATGATCATTCGCTTACGGGAATTTCGGGAATTTCTTGAAATCGGGCTCGCGTTTTTCCAAAAAAGCACGTTTGCCTTCCTGCGCTTCCTCCATCAGGTAAAACATAAGCGTTGCATCACCGGCAAATTCCATCAACCCGCGTTGACCGTCCAGTTCGGCATTCAACGCACGCTTGATCATCCGGATAGCCATCGGACTTTTCGATTGAATTTTTCGACACCATTCCACGGTGGTATCTTCCAATTGTTCCAAAGGAACCACCTTATTGACCATTCCCATTTGATAAGCCTCTTGTGCCGTATATTGTTCGCACAAAAACCAAATTTCGCGTGCGCGCTTTTGTCCTACGTGACGGGCCAAATAAGACGACCCGAAACCGCCGTCGAAACTGCCCACCTTCGGTCCGGTTTGTCCGAAACGCGCATTTTCCGAAGCAATGGTCAAATCGCAGACCACGTGCAACACGTGTCCGCCGCCTATGGCATAACCGTTCACCATAGCAATCACAGGCTTGGGCAAAGAACGTATGGCTTTGTGCACATCCAACACGTTCAGACGCGGCACACCGTTTTCGTCCACATAACCGCCGTGACCTTTCACGTTCTGATCGCCGCCGGAACAAAAGGCTTTGTCTCCCGCACCCGTCAGCACAACCACATCAATGGCCGGATCGTAACGGCAAATGTTCAATGCATCCAAAATTTCATCATTCGTTTTCGGACGAAAAGCATTATACACGTGTGGCCGGTTGATAGTGATTTTGGCTATTCCGTCGAAAAATTCAAACAGAATATCCTCGTATTCTTTAATCGTTTTCCATTCGCGTTTCATAGAAATTGTATGATTTTTGTAACTTTATTGTCCTACAAAAATAGAAAAAACCGAACTGATATGAAGTTTACATTTTATTTGGCTTCCATAGCGCTGATTTTCAGCCTCTTACACGCACAGGCACAAGCCGGAAATTATGGCGAATACAACTATCTGCATCAAATGAGCACCAAGGGAACGCCGGAAATGGAAGGAGAAAACATCGAAGGAACACCCTTTATTTTCCCCGAATGGTGTCGTGCCGATTTAATCACCGTCGAAGGAAAAACCATCGGCATTGCGCAGTTGAATTATCAAGCCAAAAGGCACAAATTTTACTATATCCGGAATAATGACTACTACGAAATTTTCCCTGATCAAGTAAAAATGATCATCGTAAAATTGCCGGATAATTCCAAGCGATATTTCGTAACCAAATTGCCCCACCCTATCGAAACAAAAATACAAACGCCTTATTATGAGATATTTACGGACGATATTTCCAAAGCTTATGTGGTGAACATACCGCATAAAATTTTTCGTTCCAAGTCCGTATCGCAATCTTATGCCTCCGAAAAAAGTAACGAAACAATGGAATATGTTGACCGGAGCAGAGCCTATGTTTTGGTAAACGGAAAATATGTTCGATATCGACATTCGTTCAAGCAACTGAAAAAAATCTTCGGTTGGGACAAAAAAACGGCCAAAAAGTTCAAAAAATTTATCAAAAACAAACACCTGAAAATCAAAAAGTTAGGCGATTTACAAACTTTTATGGCATATTATTATCGACAAAAATCCGCCCAATAGCCGCTTTTATTTCAACGAAGCAAAATAACGGCGCAATAAACCGGCGTTGGAAGCGGAACGCGTATCGATAATCAATATTTGTTTATCTCCGTGGAGAAAAGCGTGTAATTTTTGGGAAAAATCCGTTCCGGACGAAATAATGCCTTCTACTGTTTTTCCGTAAGCGGAGAACAATTTTTCCCAATCGGGCAAAGCTTGTTCGGCAACGAAATATTTTTCGAAATTCGATACCGTTTCCGGCCCGGGAATAAAGCGGAAAATATCCCCGCCGCCGTTGACAAGCACTATCAATTTGAAATTGGCCGGCCATCCGGGCCATAAGGCATTACTGTCGTACAACGCCGACAAATCGCCCGACACGTGCAAAACCGGTTCGCGGGACCGCATAGCAAATCCCAAAGCCGTGGATAAACTTCCGTCGATACCGGACGTGCCGCGGTTACCGTAATGACGCACCGCCGGATCAAAGTCAAACAGTTGGGCATAGCGTATGACGGTGCTGTTAGCCCAATGGATATGCCATTTCTCCTTCAATGTTTTCGATAGCAGATAAAAAAAACGCCAATCGGACCATTTCGAATGCCGGTCGGCAAAGGTTTCGTGTTTTTTCCGGCGGTAGCGGGACAATTCCCGCCACTTGGCGGCATACGACGAAGCAGGTTTTCGATCGTAAATACCGAATAACAGCTGACTGAAAAACATTTCCGGCGTCGTAGCGATATGTTCGGTAAGTGCATCAAAGGTATCGGGGACAATGTAATCCGTTCCGATATGCCAATGTTGCAAGGGCTTGCCGGTTTTGCGCAATAAAAATTTAATTTTTTTCGAAATGATATTTTGCCCGACGGTCACCACCAAATCCGGCGCAAGTTCTTGCCACTCTTCGTCGTCCAGCGAAAAAATCAAACGGTCGATATGCGCCAATATATTTTTCCCGTTGACATTGGACGTATTCTCCGTCAGCACTATGGTATCGGGCAGCGAAGCCGTTTTTTCCAATTGCACCTGCAAGATATCATCAAATTTTCCTTGGGAAACCAAAATCATTTTTCCGGAAGCCCTATTCCATATATCGACCAAACGTTCCAAGCGTCCGGCTTCAACAGGCGGCGCTTCCGTTTTTTCAACAGGAGAAATCGAAATTGGCCGGTGATCCCGAACCGTTTCGTACAGCGGTTCTTCAAAAGGAATATTGATATGCACGGGGCCGTTCAGGGCTTTTTGCTTCGCAAAAACCCGCTGAAATTCGCCTATCCATTCTTCCTCTGGATCCCGTTCACACAAGGACGCGTGCGCCACGACGTGTTTTTCCAAAACCCCGGCCTGTCGAATGGATTGTCCCTCGCCTTTGTCGATACGGTATGAAGGCCTGTCGGCACTGACAACGATCAAAGGAATTTTACGGTAAAAAGCTTCGGCAACGGCGGGATAATAGTTCAACACCGCCGTCCCGGAAGTGCAAAAAAGAGCCACGGGCTTTCCGGTCGCATCGGCCATACCCAGGGCGATAAAAGCCGCCGAACGCTCATCGACGATTACCGTTTTACGAAAATGCTTACGTGCTTCCGCTTCAATAATCAAAGGCGCATTACGCGATCCCGGCGAAACGACCACATCGGTTACACCTGCATTTTCCAAAAAATCAAAAAGTATCCGCGCTTGCGCTTTCGCCGTGTGCATTCCCTAGGCTTCTTTCCATTTTATGCTACAACCGATACTGGGCTTTTGCTCTTCTTCGGGAATGGTTTTTCCTTGCAACAAAGCATCCAAAGCACGTCTCAAATCGGCGCCTGTAACAGGTTTTCCGTTTCCCGGACGGCTATCGTCCAACTGACCCCGGTAAACCAGTTTGTCATTGCCGTCAAAGAGGAAAAAATCCGGCGTGCAAGCCGCTTGATAAGCGCGGGCGACATCTTGTGTTTCGTCATACAAATACGGGAACGGATAACCGAGTTTTTCGGCCGTCTCCTTCATCAATTCCGGCGCATCCTCGGGATAACGCGTGATATCGTTGGCACTAATGGCCGCAAAGCCGATTCCCTTGGGCAAATAATCGTTTGCCACACGTACCAATTCGTCGTTTACGTGTTTGACATACGGGCAGTGATTGCAAATAAACATCACCAATGTCCCTTTTTCGCCTTTGATATCGTCGTAGGATTTCCATTGTCCCGAAACGGTATCGTACAATTTGAATTTGGGCGCTTCGGTCCCCAAAGGAAGCATAACACTCGGAGTTGCCGCCATACGCTGAATTTTTCGGCTAAATTACTGAATTTTTAAACACGCGCCGGAAATTATCGAAAACCCTTTCACGCAAGTTTTCCGGTGAAATGCCGCGCATACGGGCAAAAGCGGCATATATGTCGCGAATATCCCTGTCCGAATCGTCCGTTTCAAAAAATATTTTGTCAAGATCAACCCTTTCAACCGAACGCACAAAGGCTTGATTATCATTGGTCAACAAAGCTTTTCCGAAAGATAACCGGAAGCCTTGGGCAATCAGTTGCCGCATCAACGTATCCTTTTTGTCGAATCCGTGAATAATCCAGGGCGTATGTCCGTATTTTCTCAATGCCGAAAGCCGGTCAAAGCAGCGAACACAATGAATGATAACCGGTTTGCCGTAACGGTTGGCCATTTCGACTTGTGTAAGGAAAACCGCTTCCTGCCGTTCGATATTTTCATTTGACTTTCGCCTGTCCATACCAATCTCTCCAACGGCTACACATTCCGGGCGGGCAACGATATCTTCCAATCTTTTCCAATCGATTTTGCCGGGAATATACCAAGGGTGCACTCCTATCGAAAAACCGATAGGAGGAAGCTTTTCTTCCCTTCCGTAAATAACATTATAAACGGACAAAACTCCCCTTTCTTGTCGAAACGTGTGGGTATGAATGTCAATCCAAGGAATATGCATCCGGTTGTTTTCGGGTTAAATTGTTTTTCTTGGATAAAATTATGAATCCCTGAGGAAATTGCAGTATGGGATATCCCACAAAAAACCGCATCAGATCCTTATGATCGGGCATAAAAGGGCGCTGCTCATAGCCGTAGAAATAAACCAGGGCAACATTTTCCGAATCCAGTTTCCGCCGTATTTGCCGCATTTGTTCCTCATATTTCATATTGATTTTCAGTGATTTACGATCGTATTTCACGGGAAAATCATATACGATTTTTCCATCCGGCACATAAACCTTCAACACATCGGAAATATTGCACCAGATACGGGTAAAATGCCCCTGACGAATGGCGTGAATAACAGGTGTGCCACGGTATTTTTCATAGTCGTTTTTGATCGAACCGAAAGCCGTATTTTTTTCCGCAAAACCGGCAATGCTTCCCAACGATATCAGAATAACAAGCGCATATTTGGCATAAGAATCAGGCAGCTTTTGCATCCATAGCAAAAAAAGTATGAAAAGCGAAAAATACAGGGGGGACAATATGCGGTTGTCCAAAGGGATATCATAATCCGCCACACTCACCGAAAGCAGGATAAATCCGAAAAAGAAAAGTGCCGTCCAAAGCCAAATCAACCGGTCATAGCTATTAAATAAAAAAATCGATTGCTTATGTTTTTTCAGTAGCAACCAAGCAAATATCAAAACAACCGGGCCAATCAAATAACGCGTCAATCCGGGGACCGTCCAATTGGCTAACGTAATGCCGAAAGCTTTCCAATGCACCAAGCCGGGAAAATGCCGGGAAATTTCCCTTCCGAACATCGCCGCCCGTCCTTGGGAAAACGTATAAAAATACCAAGGCAAAAACAATATCAAGACAGGCAAAAGGAAAACCGACAAATTATAAAACCTTGATTTCCAACCGGTTTTATCAACCAATAAAATCCAAATAACGGCTGCCCCTATCAATCCGAAAGCGGCATATTTCGTCAAAAGCAACAGTCCTGCCAATAATCCGGCGATAAATAGGTGGGATTTTTTTCCTTCCCCGGTCCATACGAGCAAAAAATACATCATCCAAAGCCATAAAGGCAAATAAACGGTTTCGCTGAGCACATTGAACATCAAAAAATAAATCCAAGAACCGGTAAAAATCAGATAACCCAATATTTGATAACGCAAGCGAAGACGGTAGAAGCGAAAAATTCGGCATAAAGCCGCCAAAACTGCGACCGTTCCTGCCAATGAAATCAAACCTGCTTGCCAAAACAAATCCGGTCCGGTCAATTTCCCGGTCAAATAAAGCAACACGGGATACAAAGGCGGCCAAAAAACATAAGGCACTCGAACTCCGTTCATCCAATAAAAAAATCCTTCCCCTTTGTCCAAATGACGTGCCACTTCGAGATACACGGAACCGTCGGCACCGATATAAATATGGTGTTTAACAATGTTA
>CAYUQW010000007.1:0-22973 GCA_964446985.1 uncultured Flavobacteriaceae bacterium | reverse complement strand
TGGTATATACTGAAATGCCGGGTTTTTACTGAAAATTATCGAAACTTTTATTACATACTGATAAGTTCCGAAAGATCATAAAATAAAAAACCGGCCCGCATCCGGACCGGCTTGTTTTATATCTCAAATGATACATTAATCATCCGCAGGTTGCACGCGCATGCGCATATTATAGGTTACTTTAACCGGTTTTCCGCGTTGCATACCCGGTTTCATTCGCGGCAGTTTGGATACGACGCGTTTGGCTTCTTCGGCCAAAGCTTTATATCGGGCGGCACGTGCTTTTACATCGGTGATTTTTCCGTTTTTATCGATCACAAATTGGATGAAAATCATTACGGGCTGGTCCAAATCCACATCTTCCACAACCGACTGATCGAATTGGCGGTTTACGAAACGTTGGATTTTATTGGTAATACAAGCCATTAATTTTTTATGGTTGTCTTTGTATTTTTCACAACCGGGATACATCGGCAGTTGTTCGACGAATTGGAAAGCTACGGGCGCCGTATCCTCAAGTTCATCACTTGTTTCAATATCTTGCGGTTCCGGAATGGTGTCATTTTCTTCGGTGTCCGTGCTTTGGAAGGTTGGTTCAGGGATATTTTTATCATCCTTTTCTTCCTTAATTTTTTCAGGTAGGACTTTCTTTACGATTTTTTTAGGTTTGGGCTTGGGTAATTCTTTCTGAATTTGGAAAGTTTTGTCCAAATCTTCTCCGTGGACATTCCATTTTTGATCATCGATACCGCTTTTATCGTATTTTTTATATTCAATGGCTCGCCAAGAGGCAAATAATACCAATACCAATCCCAACATCATAAATAATGTGGAAAATCTTGTAAGGTCGGCCCGGGGTGATTTCTTTAAATCCATAATCTGAATTTTATACGGTTTCTAATATAAATTCATACAAAAATAATGCCTTTTTTCGAGTTACACAAAATCCGGTATGGGACGGGTTAATGTTTATGATTTGGGAACCCTGACTTTGATATCTTTGATTTTCAGTTGCAGGCTGACTTTTCCGTTCCATTCATTTTGCTCCACGTGGTAAACGGCATCGAACACCTCGTTTTCTTTGATTTCGTCGAGCATATCGCCTTGTTTGAAAGCAATGGCCACGAAGGTGCTTTTGGTGGTGCCGTCCATGACGTACATGCGCAGGTGGTTTTCGTCTTTTCCCACGCGGCGGGCAAATCCGTTTTCGCGTAAATTCCTCGTGAGGAACAAAGGTTTCATATTGCCGGGGCCGAAAGGGGCAAAACGTTTCAACAGTCGATAGAATTTCGGCGTGATGTCTATCAGATCGAGTTCCGCATCGATTTCGATTTCCGGTTCGCGCAAATGTTCTGGCATCCGTTTGCGGACGGCTTCTTCGAATGCATCGCGGAATTTTATCAGGTTTTCGGGTTTGACCGATAATCCGGCGGCAAACTTGTGTCCGCCGAATTTATGGATGTATTGTTCGATGGATTCCAATACGGAATAAATATCGAAATTTTTCACCGAACGGGCCGATCCGACCCACAGATCGTCTTTTTCCGAATAGGTTAACACGATGGTGGGACGGTAGTATTGTTCAATCAGGCGGGATGCCACAATACCGACGACACCTTTGTGCCAATTTTTGTTATATACAACTGTCGTATATTGGTCGGGCGAAAGATGTTCGGTGATGATACGCAGGGCTTCGTCGGTGATGTTTTGATCGGTCTCGCGGCGGAGGCGGTTGTTTTCTTCCAGGGCTTTCCCGAGTTCTTCGGCGCGCATTTCGTCCGCTTCGATGAGCAGTTCCACGGCTTTTTTGCCGCTGGCCATCCGTCCGGCGGAATTGATACGCGGAGCCAGAATGAATACAAGGTCGGAAACTTGCCATTCTTTTTTGGTCATTGCACGCATCAGCACTTTCAGGCCCGGGCGCGGCGAAATGTTCAGTTGTTGCAGGCCGTAATAAAGCAGCACACGGTTTTCATCCGTTACCGGAACAATATCCGCGGCGATACTTACAGCCAGCAAATCGAGGTAGGGAATGATCTTATCGATGGTTTGTCCTTCGGTTTGATTGAGGGCCTGGATGATTTTGAAGGCGATACCCGCGCCGCTTAATTCTTTGTAAGGATAGGGACAATCCGTTTGTTTGGGATTGAGGATGGCATAGGCTTCGGGTAGTTTTTCCGGTGGCGTGTGATGGTCGCCGATAATAACGTCAATTCCTTTTTGGTTGGCATAGGCTATTTGTTCGACGGCTTTGATGCCGCAATCCAGGGCGATCATCAGTCCCACACCGGTTTCCGCGGCATAATCGATACCTTGGAAGGAAATGCCGTAACCTTCTTTGTCGCGGTCGGGAATGTAATAGTCGATATTGTTGTGGCGTTCGCGGAGGAAGGAGTAGAGGATGGATACGGCGGTGGTGCCGTCCACGTCATAGTCGCCGTAGATCAGAATTCTTTCGTTGTTGTCGATGGCACGGCGGATACGTTCGACGGTTTTGTCCATTCCTTTCATCAGGAAAGGATCGTAGAGGTCGTTCCAACTCGGGGCAAAAAATTTCCTTGCCGATTCATAATCGGTGATGCCGCGCTGTACGAGCAGTCGCGCAATGACGTGCGGTATATTTAGCGAATCCTCCAACTTCCGCACAAGGGAAGGATCCGGTTCTTCGGCAAGTTTCCATTTCATTGTATGCAAAGTTAATACAAAAACGCCGGATACGGATTTTTATTTTTACACGTGTGTTATAAAAAAATGCTAAAACGGTTTGAGCCAGGGATATTCTTTCAAGAGATTTTCGGTTTGTTCCTTATGTTTTTCCCGTAGGAGAGCAAGGGTTTGTTCGTCATCGGTACGGTGGGCGGTCAGGGCATTTATTTTTTCTATCTTCCGGTTCAATCGTTGGGTTTGTTCGTCGAAAAAGCTTGCTTCGAAAAATTCGCGGATATATAGTATGCCTTGTTCGCCGGGGTGTTTCAGATCGACGGCATAAAAACGGTAATCGCGGAGATCGTCGATAAATATTTCATACGCGGGGAAATAAAGGGTGTCGCCGGGATGTTGTTCGACGAATGAAAAAACCGCTTCGGCCAGCCGGGCTTTGCTGCGTGTGTTGGCGGTAAAACCGTCTTGCAGGTAACGTACGGGACTGATGGTAAGGATGATTTTCATCGAAGGATTCAACGAATGCAACAGCGTGCGGATTTTTTCCAAATCTTCCGAGATTTCTTCGATGGTCAGTAAGGTTTTATCGAATTCCCGGGCCGGTACTTTATGGCAATTGGCTACGGTTTCGCCGGTGTTTTTAAGACGGTAGATTTGTGCCGTTCCGAGGGTGATAAAAAAATAATTCGTTTCTGAGAAATAATCCCGGTATTTCCGCAGGGTTTCCCGTATGTTTTCGAGATATTCGTTTTTGTCCGGGCGGTTGAAGCGGGAAGGAAAATCAAAACTTTTGAAAGTGTTCTCGTGACGGAACAAATCGTTGGCGGTCGGCGGTTGTTGAAGTACGACACGCTCGATAATCTTTCGAATCGACCGGCTGTTGTAGAGCGTGCCGAAGGGATTAACGGCAACGTCAAACCAATGTTCCGACAAATACCGGCCGATATGGTCCGTAAAACACGATCCGATAAGGACAATCCTGTCGCGATGTGTCAAGTTAAAATCCGCCGGTTCGGGCCGAATAACGGTACGGAATTTCATTTTTCCGTCAATTGATTTTCGAAGAATTCGATGAGTTCTTTCAAGGTGCCTTCGTTTACCTGCATATCTTCGGCTATTCGACCGTTATTCAACAAAACGATGCGGTCGGTAACATCGGTGATATGTTCGAGGTTGTGGCTGGAAATAAGGAGTGTGGTTGCATGGCTCCTACGCCATTGATTGAGCAAGCGTTTGAGCAGAATTTGGCTGCTCGGGTCGAGGTTGGCAAAAGGCTCGTCCAACAAAATCAAATCGGGATGCCCTATAAAAGTGCCGGCAATACCGACTTTTTTTTGGTTTCCTTTGGAAAGGTCGCGGATATATTTCTTTTTTCCGCGTATTTCGCCCGTAAAGAAAGGTTCGAAAAAGGCCAGGGTTTTGTCTTTTTCCTGCCCGTTTACGCCGCGTAGCTTGGCAAGGAAATCGAAATATTCGTCCGGGGTCAGGTAAGGAATCAGAAAATTTTCGTCCAGATAGGCCGAAGTAAATTGTTTCCAGTCTTCGCTTTCATGCACCGGAATATTTTTGATCCGGACGGAACCGGCGGTCGGGCGAATCAAATCCAATATCAAGCTGAAAAGCGTGGTTTTCCCTGCACCGTTATTGCCTACCAAACCGAAACTTTGTCCCGCGGGAATCAGGAGTTCGGGAATATCCAAACTGAAATTTTTGTCGTAGGTTTTGCGCAAATTACGGATTGAAATCATAGTTCTTCGAGTTTTGAGTACGATTCCACAAAATCGTATTTATGACGGTTGTATAACCGGGCGAGGTAATTCAACACGGGATTTTTCAGCAGCATACCGGCAATTCCCAACAGACTGATGATCAACACGGCCGTATTGAATCCCAAAAATTTCTTTAAGGGGAAATATAATAATATAGGTATAAGAATGCGCAGAAAAATGATAAATACCAATTTGAAATTGCCCGATTGTGTTTTTTGAAAGGCTTGTTGGGTGCTGTTTAGTTTTACCGGATTTTTATTGAAAATGCCGGTCCATAAGACAAAAAACGAATTGATGCCTGCATTGAAAAAAGCAAAGGCAATCAGCAGCATCAGTACGTCTTTGCCGAAATAGGCGAAGGGGAGCGAAAGGATGGTCATCACCAGCACGGAAAATACCATCAAACGCCATTTGGCTTCGAGGTACAGGCGGAAATTGACGCTTTGGCTCACCAAGAGTTTGAAATATTCACTGTCCCAAGAGGGGGTAAAGCCGCCGAAATTGATCATAAAAGCCCCCGAAAGCAGTATTACGGCAAACACTTTCCAAAAATTCTGTCCGTTTTTGTCGTATAAGCCCGAGGCGAAAATAAAAACGCCGTAGAAAAGCGTTACGAGCATTTGCATCAGCAACATCCGGGTTCTTTTGTTGCGGAGGATCAGGCGGATATCGTTTTGGATATAAGCGCCCGTTTTCCCGAAATAATCCGTCCATTTCAGTTCCGATGCATAGATTTTTTCCTGCTTTTTACGCCGTGTATCCAGATACATCGATCGCAGGAGATATTTTTCGATAAATATGTAGGTCAGTGCAACGAGGATCACGAATCCCGACAAAGACAGCAGGTTTCCGTCGGCAACGGATTGAAAGATTTTTCCCGCCGGTTCGAGCCATTCGGGATGTTTTTTGACCAAGCCGATTGTGGCGAACATCACGACGGTGGTAATGACATACAACAAAGGGGATTTCTCCGTCGTCCAAGCCAGCATATTGAACCATATACTCGTCAGTACCAGTGCCAGCGCCCAGGGAATCACACGTCCGGGCGGTACGCCGGCATACAGAAACGTGGCCGATACGATGACAACCCAAGTGATCAGCGTAAATTGCGTAATATTTATCCATCCCGTGGCCAGATAGTAGCGAACGATGCGTTTCTTGTGTATGGGCAAGAGCAAAAAAGGTTTGATTTTCAACGACGAATAATTATTGATCATCATATTGAAAAAGAAGGCAAATCCGATAAAAATGAAAATATACTTGTTCGTTTCGGGCAAATAACGCGATACGGGGATGTTTTTCTCTTTGAAAATAAGTAAAGGAAAAAAACCGAAAAACACCACTTCCAAATACATCAATGCCAGGAAAATGTATTTGAGGATTTTCCAAATCAAAGTACTTGCCCGGAGAGGTCGCCGGATGAATGCCAGCCAACGCAGTTTGATAAAATCCCGTAAGCCGAACCTGTCCATATCGTCGTGAAATTTCGGACTTCAATTTACGAATTTAAAAATAATTATAAATTTGCAATTAACCCCATAGACGCTTCTTATGTACGACCGATGGATAAAAGAAGAAAACGGCGTCCGTTATCTGGAAACCGGTGACGGGCCGCCGCTTGTGATTTTACACGGGATAATGGGCGGATTGAGTAATTTCAACGAGGTGATAGCCTATTTCAAAGATCGCTTTCGTATTTATATGCCCGAATTGCCGGTTTACACGCTTCCTTTGTTGAAAACCAATGTGAAACATTTCTCCAAATTTCTGCGTGATTTTTTGCAATTCAAATCGATAAAAAATCCCGTATTGTTAGGCAATTCCCTGGGCGGACACGTATCGTTGTATTATGTACATCGCAATCCCGGCAAGGTAAAGGCCCTTGTGCTCACCGGCAGTAGCGGGTTGTATGAGAAAGGTTTCGGCGAAAGCTATCCGAAGAGGAAAAATTACGAATACATCAAGAAAAAAACCCAGGAAGTTTTTCACGATCCCAAGATGGCTACCAAGGAGTTGGTGGACGAAGTTTTTCGTATTGTCAACAACCGGAATAAAATTCTGCGGACCTTGGCCCTGGCCAAAAGCGCTATCCGGCATAATATGGCCAAAGATTTGAAGGATATGCACTTGCCCGTATGCTTGATTTGGGGTAAGCAGGATGTGGTTACTCCGCCGGAAGTTGCCGAAGAATTTCACCGTCTCTTGCCCGATTCCGATTTGTATTGGATCGATAAAGCCGGCCACGCTCCGATGATGGAACGTCCCGCGGAATTTAATGCCGTGCTGGAAAAATGGTTCGTAAAAAGAAAGATTCTCAAACCGAAAAAGCAGGAAAAGGTTGATGAAAAATCCCGGTAAACCTTCGTTTTGGCGTAAGCAGTGGAGTAATATTCTTTTCGTCTTGTTTCTGGCGTGGATGTTGTTCTTCCCCAAAAACCCCGTGCGTATATGGTTGACCGAAGCGATGGGATTTTTGCGTACGCAGGTGGAAAGTTTCGAACTGGACAAAGACGAGCAATACAGCTTGCGTCCCGTTGATTTTCAATGGAAATTATATGATTTGCAAGGGAATGAAATGACTTTTGCACAGTTTAAAGGCAAGCCGGTGCTGATCAACCTGTGGGCGACCTGGTGTCCGCCTTGTGTGGCCGAATTGCCTTCTTTGGCCGCATTGCGGAAAGCATACGGCGACCGTGTGCATTTTATTTTTCTGGCCGAGGATCATCCCGAAAAAGTAAGGGCGTTTCTCCGGGAAAGACAACTGGATATTCCCGTTTATTTTTCCGGCCGGGGGCGTCCGCCGATGATACAATCCCGTTCCATTCCCACCACGTTTATTATCGATAAGCAGGGACGAATCCGGGTGAAAAAAACCGGGGCGATGGATTGGAATACGGGAAAAATCAAGAAATTGCTGGATAAATATTCAAACGAATGAAAGTTGCGGCTTTTATTCCCGCCCGGCTGGATTCGCAACGTTTCCCGCGAAAATTGTTGCGGGATTTGAACGGAAAGCCGGTGATTTACCGCACGTGCGAAGCAGTATTGCAAACCGGACTTTTCGATACGGTGGCTTTGGTGACCGATGCCGTGGAAATTGCCCGGGCGGTAGAGCCTTTGCCCGTTCGGGTTTTTATCAGTCGCCGGCATCATCCAACGGGAACCGATCGCATAGCGGAATTTGCCGGAGAAACCGATGCCGCGATTATTGTCAATGTGCAAGGCGACGAACCTTTCGTTCAGGCGGAGCCTTTGCAAAAGATTATCGAAACTTTTGAAGCGGACAAAGCCAGTCAAATCGATATTGTTTCGCTGATGACCCCCATAGATTCCGAAGAGGCCTTCCGGAACCCCAATAATGTGAAAGTCGTTACGGACAAAGACGGTTTTGCCTTGTATTTCTCACGCGCTCCCATTCCTTATCCGCGAGACGGCAAGTTCAAAGGGGCAATGAAGCATATCGGTATTTATGCTTTTCGCCGGGAAGCATTGGAAAAAATCGCCCGTTTGCCGCAGACGGTATTGGAACAAACGGAAAAATTGGAAAATTTGCGGTTTCTGGAAAACGGATTTCGTATTAAAATGTTGGCCACGGATAAATTGAATATCGGCATCGATACGCCGGAAGATTTGGAAACCGCCCGCAAAATTTGGAAGAATGGCTAGAAAACGATGGAAAAAATATCGCCCCGGTCCGAAGGCTTGGCTGAAAGCGATGCGTCTTCGTACATTGCCGTTGTCTTTGGCGGGGATAATTCTCGGAAGCGGTATTGCCGCTTATGAAGGCTATTTCGATGGGAAAATTTTTGTTTTGGCACTTCTCACGGCGGCCTCGTATCAAATTTTATCCAATCTCGCCAACGATTACGGCGACGGAATGAAGGGTACGGACGATTTTCGGGTCGGACCGCTACGGACGATACAAGCGGGCTTGATTTTGCCTTATCAAATGCGCCGGGCGATGTTCTACAATACCGTAATTTCCATTGTGCTAACGTATTGGCTGTTGAAAACGGCTTTCCCTCACACAGGACGCGTGTTTTACCTGTATTTTTTCCTTGGCTTGGCGGCTATTTGGGCGGCGGTGAAATATACGGTGGGAAAAAAAGCCTACGGCTATTACGGTTTGGGTGATCTGTTCGTGCTGATTTTTTTCGGATGGGTTTCCGTGGCGGGCGTTCGGTATTTGTATGTCAAGCATTGGAATTGGCAAATTTTATTACCCGCGACGGCCATAGGTCTGCTCAGCGTGGCGGTGTTGAATTTGAACAATATGCGGGATTTGGAAAATGACAAACGGGCGGGAAAACATACCGTTCCCGTTCATTTGGGGCGCTCTTCCGCGGAAAAATATCATCGTGCCCTCTTGATTTTATCCTTTTTACTTATGCTGTATT
The DNA here is from genome assembly GCA_964446985.1 of uncultured Flavobacteriaceae bacterium. Lineage (GTDB taxonomy): Bacteria > Bacteroidota > Bacteroidia > Flavobacteriales > Flavobacteriaceae > JAADED01. The sequence continues at coordinate 14,146 of CAYUQW010000007.1, read as the reverse complement.
TTACGGCGTTAATTAGCCGCTCTCCTTGGATATGGCTTTCGTTTGCCATATATATCCCTTTGTGGATGCATCAATCGTCACTGGATCCGGATAAGCCGGCAACTTATAATCTCGCCTTGAAAAAAGTATCGATTTTAACCTTTCTGTTTGCGTTGATTTATGCGCTACTACTGAATTTATTGTAAATTAAATCAAAGATATTTTTTAAAAGTAACAAAAGATACAAATAAAAACAAAGTCAAAATAAAAACCTTTGAGCAAAAAAAGCTCATCTGTTAAGAGGCGATTGGAAGGCAAGATTTATTTTTTCTTGCCTGCCCGCATGATAATCATCGTGACCCAAACGGCCAGAATAATAATTACGGTAAAAAAGATAATGCCGAAAATATTACCTACGGTCCAAATGTCGAGGGGTAGTAACATATCGCATCGTTTTTTGGTTTCTCACAAATAAAAATATAAAATAAATTTTAATTGCGCAAAAACATTCGTCAGTATGTTATTTTAACGGCGGATATTTTCCCGGTTTGGCTTCGGACATTATTTCGTAAATTTTTTCCCAAATGTCTTCGGCACTCGGTTTGGAAAAGTAATCTCCGTCGGAGGCGTAAGCGGGGCGGTGTTCTTTGGCCGTGAGGGTTTGCGGCTCGCTGTCGAGGTAATAATAACCTTTTTGTTCGTTCAGGATTTTGTCGAGAATATATCCGGAAGCACCGCCGGGCACGTCTTCGTCGATGATAAGCAATCGTCCGGTTTTTTTCAGACTTTTGACGATATCGTGTTCCAAATCGAAGGGAGCCAGACTTCGTATGTCGATAACTTCGGCATCGATGCCCAGTTTGTCTTTTATTTCATTCGCCACCTGTTCCACAATACGCAAGGTTGATCCGTAGGATACCAGCGTTATATCTTTTCCTTCTTTCAGAACAGCCACTTTGCCGACCGGAATTTTATATTCGCCGAGGTTTGAAGGCATTTTTTCTTTCAACCGGTAGGCATTCAGCGGTTCGATGATAAAGGCGGGTTCGTCGCTTTCCAAAACGGTGTTGTACATCCCGGCCGCTTCGACGAAATTTCTCGGCACGAGGAAATTAATGCCGCGGAGCAAATGCAGATAGCCGCCCATTTCGGATCCCGAGTGCCAGATGCCTTCGAGCCGGTGCCCGCGCGTGCGGATAATAACGGGGGCTTTTTGGCGTCCAAAGCTTCGGTAATGAAGTGTTGCCAAATCATCGCTCATCGTTTGCAGTCCGAACAGCACATAATCCAAATATTGAATTTCGGCAATGGGACGCAATCCGCGCATAGCCAAGCCGATGCCTTGACCGATAATGGTGGTCTCGCGAATGCCCGTATCCGCAACGCGTATCTCACCGAATTTTTGTTGCAGGCCTTCCATTCCCTGGTTTACGTCACCGATTTTTCCGGTGTCTTCACCGAAGGCCAATAATTGGGGGTATTTTTCGAACAGTTTTTCGAAATTATCGCGAAGGATGATCCGACCGTCAACGAGGGGGGCATCGTCGGAAAATTCGGGGTCAACCGGTTTGATTTTCCTTGCCGCTTTGGGCGTTTCGCTCCACAGATATTTATCGTAGCGTATCTCTTGGGCCCGCTTCCATTGTTCGTACCACTCCCGGAGTTTTTGTAAAGCGGGATAATCTTCTCCGGCGGTAAAAATCAAGCTTCGTCTGACCGTTTTTCCGATATCGCGCCGGATGGGTTCTTTGATGCGGGAAAGTTCCGTCGCCAGTTCTTCGATTTCTTTTTTTCGTGCGGTTCGTGGTAGAATATCCGCCAACATTTGCAGGACTTCGGCTTTTTCCCGTTTCATCGGTTCGGTATAATCTTTCCATGCCTTTTTGGCTGCCTGCCGGGCGGTTTGTTTGGCCTCTTTTTCGATGGCGTCCAAGGTTCCGGCATCGGCCAGATTGTTATTCAAAATCCATTCGCGCATTTTCACCAATCCGTCGTGTTCACGTTCCCAGGCCAGACGTTCGGGCGATTTGTAGCGTTCGTGCGAGCCGGAAGTGGAATGTCCTTGGGGTTGGATGAGTTCGGTCACGTGGATGATTACGGGAACGTGTTCCGTCCTGGCAAGTTTTTCGGCTCTTTCATAAGCCTCAATCAATGCCGGATAGTCCCATCCCTTGACTTTGATAATCTCGAAACCTTCTCCTTTTTCGTCGCGTTGGAAGCCTTTGAGAATTTCGGATAGATCCTGTTTGGTGGTTTGATATTTGGCGTGCACGGATATGCCGTATTCGTCATCCCAAATACTGATAACCATCGGTACTTGCATTACGCCGGCGGCATTGACCGTTTCCCAGAACAATCCTTCCGAGGTGCTGGCATTCCCGATGGTTCCCCAAGCGATTTCATTGCCGTTGCGCGAAAACTTCCCGGCGTATTCTTTCAGTTCCGGCACGTGACGATAGACTTTCGAAGCTTGTGCAAGGCCGAGTAACCGCGGCATTTGTCCGCCTGTGGGTGAAATGTCGGCACTGCTGTTTTTGCGGTTGACGATATCCAACCATTCGCCGTTTTCGTCCAAGAGGTGTGTGGCAAAATGGGCGTTCATTTGCCGTCCGGCGGAGTGCGGTTCGAATTCCAAGTCGGGATGGCCGTAAACCTGCGCAAAAAATTGTTCGGGTGTCAGGTGTCCTATGGCCATCATAAAGGTTTGGTCGCGATAGTATCCCGAACGGAAATCGCCGGGTTTGAAAACTTTGGCCCAAGCAATTTGCGGCAATTCTTTTCCGCCGCCGAAAATGCCGAATTTGCCCCGTCCGGAAAGTACTTCTTTGCGTCCGTACAAACTCAATTGCCGGCTGAGATGGGCCAGGCGGTAGTCTTCCAGAACCTGTTGTTTGAATTCTTCAAAGGATAATTTATTATTGAGCGAAGGAGATTGTTCCATAACGATGCCTGTTTGAAGCAAATTTAATAAAAAAAGCCGTCTTTTGCTCGAAATAAAGTGTGGTTTTGCCCGATTTAGGCACCGGATTTATTCCACCGTTACGGATTTGGCCAGGTTTCGCGGTTTGTCCACGTCGCGTCCGAGCATTACCGCAATATGATAAGCCAACAGTTGCAACGGAACGGTAGCTAACAAAGGCGTGAGCATTTCATCGGTTTCGGGAATTTCGATGACGTGATCGGCGAGCGCGGCAACCTGTTCGTCGCCTTCGGTTACAACGGCAATGATTTTTCCGTTGCGGGATTTGATTTCCCTTATGTTGGATACGATTTTGTCGTAATTGTTCTTTTTGGTGGCAATGACCACAACAGGCATATTTTCGTCGATCAAGGCAATGGGACCGTGTTTCATTTCCGCGGCGGGATAACCTTCGGCGTGGATGTACGAAATCTCTTTGAGTTTCAAGGCGCCTTCCAGGGCAACGGGGAAATTAATGCCGCGTCCCAAATAGAGGAAATTGCGGGCGTCTTTGTAGATGCGGGCTATTTGCTGAACCAACAAGTCGGTTTGCAATACGCGTTCGATTTTGTCGGGAATTTCTTGTAATTCTTGCAGCAGACGGGAGAAACGTTCCCGGTCTATGCTCCCTTTCAGATAGCCGAGTCGCAGTGCCATCAGGGTAAGGACCGTAACTTGTGCGGTGAAAGCTTTGGTGGATGCGACACCGATTTCGGGGCCTGCGTGGGTATAGATGCCGGCGTGTGTTTCACGGGCAATGCTGGATCCGACGACATTGCAAATGCCTAAAATCAAAGCGCCTTTTTCCTTCGCCAGACGAAGGGCGGCCAAGGTGTCGGCCGTTTCTCCCGACTGCGTAATGCCGATGACAACGTCGCGCGGGCGGATAACGGGATTGCGGTAGCGAAATTCCGAACCGTATTCCGTCTCAACGGGAATGCGCGCCAATTCTTCGAACAAATATTCACCGACCAATCCCGAATGCCAGGAAGTGCCGCATCCGACCATAATGATGCGGTCGGCTTCCAAAATTTGGTTTTCATAAGCTTCGATGCCACCCAAACGAACAATCCGTTTTTCCGGATTAAAGCGTCCGCGCATACTGTCATACACCGACCGGGGTTGTTCGTAGATTTCCTTGAGCATAAAATAATCGAAACCGCCTTTTTCCAATTCTTCGATGGTCATATCCAGTTCGGTCAGTTTCGGATTGACGGGTTTGTCTTCCGGGTTTTTGATAATCATTTCCTTGCCGTATTCCAGCAAAGCGGTTTCGTCTTCGTCGAGATAATATACGGTTTTGGTATGTTTGATAATGGGAGCGGCATCCGAACCGATAATGTATTCGCCGTCCCTTCCCAAGCCGATCACCAGCGGACTGCCTTTACGGGCGACAATAATCCGCCCGGGATGTTCCGCATCGATCAATGCGACGGCATAGGCGCCGACGACTCTTCGCAAGGCCATTTGTACGGCGTCAAAAAGCGGTTTGCCGGTTTCCTTCCGGATATCTTCGATGAATTTGATCAGAATTTCCGTGTCCGTATCGCTGTAAAAGCTATATCCCTTTTTTTCCAAAGCTTCGCGCAGGACATCATAGTTTTCGATAATGCCGTTGTGGACAATGGCCAGTCGTTTATCCGAGGAAAGATGCGGATGTGCATTGGTTTCGTTGGGAATGCCGTGTGTTGCCCAGCGTGTATGTGCAATGCCGGTTGTTCCCGTAAGATTTTTCCCCTTAATTTTTGCTTCCAGGTCGGATACTTTTCCGCGGGCTTTGAAATAGTTGATTCGATCGCCTTCGATCAAAGCGAGGCCGGCGCTGTCATAACCGCGGTATTCCAGTTTTTTCAATCCGTCCGTCAGAACGGGTGCGGCAGGCTCTTTTCCGGTGTATCCGACAATTCCACACATTTTTTTAAATTTTTTATGCAAATGTATGAAAAAACCTTACTTTTGCATAGTAATAATGCCGAATTTTATGCCTTTCCTGCTTTTTGAGACAAAACAAGATAAAGATTTTTTACTTCCTTTAACTTATTTTAGGGATATTTCTAACATACGAATAGGGATATTTAAAATTTATGAGAAATGGGAACGGTATCTGCAGGATAAAGCGCATATTTTTACCGGGGATTATTTGCAAGAAAAATATCCCTTCGGCGACAACTACGATTTATTTATCCGTTCGATTTTTCTGCCGGATAAAAACCTGGTCAAAGCTGTCGGAAATTTAAAAGCAGGCGAAGTTTTGCTAGACGAAGAGGGAGATATTATCGCCTTTCGAACACGTGAAAAAATCGATCCCGGGAAGGATTTTGATATCGAAAAGATTACCGCGCATTTTCAATCCAAACGTTTATCCGGTTTGCGAAAACTTACGCGCCCCCACGATTTGATTGCATATAATGCCGACGAAATCGGGAATGATGCGGAGAATGCCGGATTTACACGAACTTATATGTCCAACCGCGACGTGCATATCTCGGGCGAATACCCCGTGTATATCGGTGCCGGAACGCGATTAAACGGCGTTTATTTGGATGCACGGGAAGGGCCGGTTTTTATAGGAGAAAACGTTACGATTTTGCCTTTCTCTTATATCAAAGGCCCTGCGGCCGTGATGGAAAACAGTGTGGTCAAAGCCGGTACGCAAATTTACGAGGGAACAACACTCGGTCCGGGAACCAAAGCCGGCGGGGAAATCAAGAACGTGCTTTTTTTCGGCAATAGCAACAAAGGTCACGACGGTTATTTGGGTGACAGCGTCGTGGGCGAATGGTGTAATTTCGGTGCGGGAACTTCTAATTCAAATCTGAAAAACAATTATTCCGAAGTGAAAATGTGGCATATCGCTTCCAAACGTTTCGAGCCGACGGGCCGTAGGTTTCTCGGACTGGTTATGGGTGATTTTAGCAAAACGGCCATACATACGCGGTTCAATACCGGCACGGTGGTTGGTGTGGCGTCCAATATTTTTACGCCGGATTTTCCGCCTAAATTCGTCCCGTCTTTCAATTGGGGAGGCGGCGGTTTCAATCACGACCATGATGTGGAAAAGGCTTTGGAAACGGCCAAAATTGTTTATGTGCGACGCGGGAAAACCTTTACGCATATCGACGAAAAAATTTTCCGGGAAGTATATCGTTTGGTCCGGGATAAGGAATAAAAAAACCGCCCCGGAGGACGGTTGTAAATTTTTTTCTGCTTGTGTTTTAATTGAAGTAGAAGGTAAAATCAACGCTTAAATGGTTGGGTTTGGTGCGCCAGAGGGAATTGTTCCAGATATTGGTCATTCCCATATGGTACGAAAGGCCCAAATTGATATTTCCGAAACCGACATTATACTCTGCGCCGGCCCCGAAAATAAGCGATGAACCTAATTTGTTGACTTGATTGGTTACGATCACCGTGCCATGTTTGGCCGATACGTTGACGTCCAAAGTTGCACCGAAAAATCCGAGAATCCGGAGATTGTCCGCCACTTCGTTCGAACGCATTTTCAACGCCAAAGGCACTTCCACCGTGGTAACTTTCATATCGTAAGCATCCGTGTTGAACTTACGGTTGTGAATAATGATACCTGAGTGGAGGTAGTAATTTTTGGCGAAACCGTAATCGGCCCACAGACCGCCTTTGAAGCCCAATCCGCCGCTTTTCAACGAATCGGCAAGTTGGTATTGACCGTTTACTTTAACGAAGGTTTTGTTAAAATGAATGGTAGGCGCCAGGCTCAATCCGATACGGAAATCCTGTGCGTGCAGATTGGTCATTGCAATGAAAGCTGCTATTACCAAGAGAAATTTGATTTTTTTCATAGTCAGGATTTTTGGTTTTGTTTGTAAAGGTAATAAAAATTTTTTTGGCATAATGTACTGTTTGACGAAATGCTTTTCCGGTTTGACGAAAACGGCTTTTGATTCGATAAAAAAAATTTTGAATGATGATTTTTATTTGAACGGAAATATGTAAATTTGCATCGCATTTGCCCGAATGGCGGAATTGGTAGACGCGCATGATTCAGGGTCATGTGTCCGCAAGGACGTGCAGGTTCGACTCCTGTTTCGGGCACTTTTTCAGGTGGTAGATTTATTTGTTTCATTGCACAATCCGCATATGCGGATTTTTTTTTATCTTGTTAGCATCTAAATCCTAAAAAACGATTATTCATGAAAAAAATATTATTGGGAAACGAAGCTATTGCACAAGGAGCGGTAGATGCCGGATTGTCGGGCATTTATGCCTATCCGGGCACGCCCTCTACGGAAATAACCGAGTATATCCAACGTTTGCCCGAAGCCAAAAACGGCGAAATCAAATCCTCATGGGCCGTTAACGAAAAAGTGGCCGTGGAAGAAGCTTTGGGGATGTCTTTTGCAGGGAAACGGTCTATGGCGGCGATGAAACACGTGGGAATGAACGTAGCGGCGGACGCTTTTATCAATTCCGCCATCTCGGGAGTTAACGGCGGTATGGTCGTGGTTGTGGCCGACGATCCTTCGCAGCATTCATCTCAGAACGAACAGGATACGCGTTTCTACGGCCGTTTTGCCCACGTGCCCATACTCGAACCGTCGAATCAGCAGGAAGCCTATGATATGATGGCGTATGCTTTCGACCTTTCGGAGAAATATGCATTGCCCGTATTGTTGCGGAGCGTGACAAGGCTGTCGCATTCGCGCACTATCGTTGACGTGAAGGAACAAAAACGCCCGCAAAATCCGCAACGTTTTCCCGATAATGCCAAACGTTTCAATTTGGTACCGGCATTTGCCAAGAAACAATACGCCGCATTGATCGAGAAGCAGAAAGATTTGGAAGCGGAGTCGGAACAATCGCCTTTTAACTTTTTCCGTGAAGGTTCCGATCACAGTTTGGGCATTGTGGCATCGGGAATCGCCTATAATTATTTGATGGAAAATTTTACGGACCGACCCTTGCCTTACGATGTGGTCAAAATCAGCCAGTATCCGTTGCCGCGGAAAATGTTGCGCAAACTGTTTGAAAGAAACGAGAAAATCCTGATCATTGAAGAAGGCTATCCGATGATAGAGGAATTGCTGAGCGATTATCTCGGATTCGACAATAAAGTCATAGGAAAATTGACGGGCCATTTACCGCGTACGGGCGAATTGAATCCCAATCACGTGGCCGTGGCGCTGGGCTTGGAAGAACCGGTTACTTTCGAAATGCCGGAAATTCTCGCCGACCGGCCGCCGCAAATGTGTCCGGGTTGCGGACATATCGATATGTATAACGAAATCAAATCTTTGCTGCCCGAAATAGGCGATAACAAGGTGTATTCCGATATCGGATGTTATTCGCTCGGGGTTTTGGAGCCCTTTGATGCCATCGATACCATTATCGATATGGGTGCGTCGATTCCGATGGCCAAAGGAGCCGCAGATGCAGGCGTACGTCCCGCCTTGGCCGTTATCGGTGATTCCACTTTTACGCATTCGGGAATGACGGGTTTGTTGGGTGCCGTTTGGGACAAGAGCCCGGTTACGGTGATTATTGCCGATAATTCCGCCGTGGCAATGACCGGCGGACAACTTTCCGCGGCTATGGGACATCTTTACGATATTGCCAAAGGTTTGGGCGTGGAAGAAGAACATATCAAAGTCGTGATTCCGTTGAAAAAATATTTCGATAAGAACCGCGAAATTCTCAAAAAGGAGATAGAATATGACGGACCTTCCGTGATTATCTACCAACGCCCTTGCGTGACGATGAGCAATGAAATGAAACAATTGGCCAAGAAATTCAATACGTTGGAACCGAGTTACGATAAATAATCAAAACTGACATTATGAAAAAAGATATCATCATATCGGGCGTCGGCGGACAGGGAATTTTGACCATTGCCGCCATTTTGGATACGTCGGCTTTGTTGGACGGGCTGAATGTGAAGCAATCCGAAATTCACGGGATGAGCCAACGCGGCGGCGCCGTTCAATCACACGTGCGTATTTCCGACAAACCTATCTATTCCGACTTGATTCCCTACGGTAAAGCCGATTTGCTCCTTTCGGTGGAGCCGATGGAATTGTTCCGGTATTTGCCTTATATGGCACCGGATGCGTGGATTGTCACGGACATCAATCCCTTTATCAACATACCGGATTATCCCGACGAAGCGGAATTGCGTCGCCAGATAGAAAGTTTTCCGAATCACGTGATTGTGGATGCCAGGGATTTGGCTAAAAAATCGGGAAATATCCGTGCGGCGAATATCGTTCTGCTGGGTGCCGCTTCGGCCTTTTTGCCTTTTGACGATGCGACAATCGAAAAAGCCGTTACGCAATTGTTCGAGCGCAAAGGGGAAAGAATCGTCCGGATGAATATCGATGCTTATCACCTAGGAAAAGAGGCGGCCGAAGCGGGGAATATGCAGCCCTGATAACGCCGTTTGTCAGAAGGTATAGCTTGCTCCCGCGAGGATGTGCAGTCCGTGCACGGGATAGGCATAATACATTTGATAATTCCGGTTGAGCAAATTGTTTCCTTCGACGTAGATATGCAGGTTTTTTCCCGCCTGATATCCCAAACGAAGGTTGGCCGACAAAAAATCTCCGGCCTTGACGGGAACGAGCAGGTTTAGTTTGTCCAAGCGCGGGGCGTAGTAATACAACTCGTTCCCCCACGTGAATTTGCCTATCCGGAATCGCATCAGCCACGCAAGTTTATAATCCGGAAGGTTCCAAGCTTTTGCCTGTGTTTCGGGGCTGTATTGATAATAATCGAAATTGATTTTTGTCTCGAAAAAACGCGGGACAACATAGGAAAGGTTCGTGCGGAAATAGTAATATTCCACATTGTCATAAATGATATTCAGGCCCAATCCCCGGGGCGAAAAACGCTCGTGCAACAAAGGTTTGTTGTTTTCCTTGGTCAATCCCAATTGCAAATCGTAAGCCAGGCGCGAACCGATTTGTCCGCGGAATCCGCCGTAGAAATGATAAGGCGTAGAGGTGGGAACGAGGGCTGTCGAGGGCAGAACGTAGCGGTTTTCCTGCCATAAATTTTTATAGGAAACCGTGCGCAAATCGCCTTCGTAATTCAGATAAATCGACAAAAGTTCATAGACCATATCGTAATTGACGGCAATGTCGGGGTAAAACAGGAACCGGTCGTTAATATCGGTGCGGTTCTGATAGAACAGTTTCAGACCGAGTTTGAAATGGAATCGTTCGCGGTCGAGGCGTAGGGAAGGAAAAAGTCCGGCTTGGAAATTATTGTAGGAAACCGTGCCGTTTTGACCGCCGGTGTAACGTGCCGACAGCACGGTGGCGATATCGAATCCGCCGACGGGGAAAATATTCGTATTGCGCAAAGCAATATCATTGCCGGAGAAGTTGTCGAGCGAGGAATAATCGTAGCGGAAGCGTATTTTTTTGAATACCGTCCGGTGAAAATCCGATTTCAGTCCGGCATAAATGTTATGCACGGCCAGAGGTTCCGCAAGCCGGGAAAAAGGTTGCAAGGTGTCGCGGTAAGCGGAGCCGTAACGGTTGTAGCCGGCTTGTATGCGCCAGTCGGCCAAACCGGTGTTTTTTTGTGCGGTCAGCAGGCTTTCCAAGTTGGAGAAAGCGGTCAGCAGAAGCGTGTCCGTAGCGGTTTGTCCCAAGGTTTCGTAGGATAATCCGCCGCCTATTTTCCAATCGTTTTCCAAGCGGTAGAGATACCATCCGCGCAAGCGCAAAGCTTTTTGGTTTCCCACGGCCAGTTCGGCAAATCCCGGGCTGGCGGCATAGCGTTCGAAGGATACGGACGGTTTTTTGCTTTTGCCTTTTTCCGTCAGGAAAGTCGAAACGGCTTCGAGTTCCAACGGACGATATTGCAAGGGGATTTTCCGGAAATCCTCACTGACGGTAACGGGCGGGTTCACTTGAATTTTGTCGGCGTCGCCAACCGTCGGTGTGTAGGAGCGCGTGATAGTAACGGTTTGCGATTGCAACGAGTCACGTTTTTTTTGTGCTTGGACTTGCTGGAAAATCAACAGGAAAAACAAGAACAGTATGGGAAAATATTTTTTCATAGTCGGAATTATTTTTCGGGGACATCGGAATTTTTGGCGGATTGTTCGCTTTTGATACGCTTCAAGAGGTCATTGGCCTCACGCACTATACCGGGAAACTGCGGGAAACGTTTCACTACATTTTCCAGAATGTATGTGGCGTTGAAAACATCTTTCTTGGCATAAAGATTTCGTGCCATCAGCACCAAGGCTTTGGCGCCCCAGTATTTGTATTCGGGATATTCCTTGGTGATTTTCAGGATAACCTTGTTAGAGGCATCCGGTTGGCCTTCTTTGGAAAGGAAATAGGCTTTGTAGTAGAGGGCTTCGGCGGCATCTTTTCCGGATAATCCGGGCAATACTTCCGCATACAATTCCTTGGCGCGGTTTTCGTCTCCGTGTTTGAGTGCATAGCGGGCGAGTATCAATTTCGCACGGGTTGCCATCACATCGTCGTGCTTGGGATTTTGCAAGACTTTTCCGGCATACGTTTTGGCTTGTTCTTCATCGTTTTTGTCCTGATAGATTTTCATCAGATTGGATACGGCAAAAAGGTTGTCGTCATCGGTTTGTGCGGCTTGTTCCAATTGCTTCAAATAGGTTTCGGCTTTATCCGGTTGATTGTTTTTCAGATACGTTAACGCCAGGTAACGGAGGGCTTCGGTTTTATATTTTTCATTGTCCCCGTCAAGGAGTTGTTTATATAAATTTACGGCCTTGGCTTCATCGTTATTCCTTAGGGCGATTTTGGCCAGATAGTGCAGGGCCTCCGTGCGATACATACCTTGCGGGAATTTTTTCAAATAAGTCTCGAACGATTCGCGGGCGGCATCCCAATTCCGGTCGAAATATTTTTCTTCGGCCGCTTGGAACAAATCTTTTTCTATCCCGCTTGTTTTTACTTGAAATCCGGGTATTTTCGAGATAAACGCCACATAAGCATCGGGGTTGTTCTCATCGATATAAATGGATTTGAGGTATTGAGCCGCTTCGTGGGCTTCGGGGGTATGCGGGTGTTTGGTTATGAGATTTCGAAAGACGGTTTTGGCTTGTTCGTTTTTGTTTTGATTGTAGTAGGCCAAACCTGTTTTCAGCATTGCCACCGGGCCGTAGGGACTGTCGGGGAATTGCGTCAATAAGCGGTTAAAAGTATTCACTGCCGCGGTGTATTTTTCATCGTTCAGATATTGGCTTCCGAGTTGATATAAGGCATCGTCGGTCAGTTTGGAGTGCGGAAATTGTTGCAGGAATTTTTTGAGTTCTTCGATTTTCCGTTGCGGGCGTCCGACAAAACCGTAGCTGATGGCTTTTTGGTAAAAGGCATAATCGGCATTGGGCCCTTTCATTGCTATGGCTTTATTGTAGGCATCCATTGCGGGCCAATATTTTTTTGAAGCGAAATAACTGTCGCCCAGGCGGAGGTAGGCGTCTTTTTTGAGTTTGTCGTCGGGAACGCCTTGCAAGTAGCGGGAGAAATATTTGGCCGCTTCGGGATAATTTTTCAATTTGAAATGGACATATCCCATATTGTAAGGGAAAATTTTACGCTCGAAAAACAGCTTGTCCGATTGGTTGTCGCTCTTCTCGAAGGCTTGATATTCGGTGAGCGCATCGCGGTATTTCCCCATACGGTAGAGGGCTTCGGCTTTCCAGAATACGGCCTTGTCGCGATAATCGCGGTCGAAACCGTGTTTCAGGGATAAATCGAACATTTTGACGGCATCGGCATATTTGCCCGATTTGAAAAATTCCATTCCGCGCAGGAAAGCCACTTTTTGATATGCCGGGCGTGCTTGCATCCCGTTTTGCTCCATTGCTTTGAGCGCCATTGCGTAATTGTGTGACGTCAGGTAGGCATTGACCGTCAGTTCGTTCAGTTCCTTTTTGTGCACCGATTGCGGATAGGCTTTCAGATAGGATTTCACCGCTTCATCCATCGTTTCGTAGGGATTGCCGATTTCATAGCCCAATTTGATATAATTATACCAGGCGTCTTCTTTGATTTTTTTGTCGAAATTCATCTCCGACACTTTTTTGAAGGCGTTCAACGCTTTGGCTTTATCGCCGGATTTCAGGTTGCATTTGGCCAAATGATAATAGGCGTTTTGGGCGAGCGGCGTATTGCTGTTAATGATTTTATTGAAATATTTTTCGGCTTCGGCACAATTGCCCGTTTTGTAGTAAGCATATCCCAATTCGTAGTAATCCTTATTGTTCCATTTGCCTTTTTTGCCGCGATAGCTTTTCAGATAGGGAATGGCTTTGTCGTATTCTTTCAGATTAAAATAGGACGAGCCGATAATTTTGGCCAGTTGCGAGCGTTGTTTTCCGCGCATCGAGGGATAAATTTTCAAACCTTCTTCGACGGCTTTGCGAAACATTCCTTGGTTGTAGTACATATCGGCGTTGTAGTAGGGAACGTTTTTCGTCAGGCCTTTTTTGTTTTTGAGTTGAGAGAAATAGCGTTGCGCTTCGACGGGATTGTTTTTCAAATAGGCAATATAACCGAGGTAATATTTGGCCTGGTCGCCGTAGGTCCGGCTGTTGAGCAATTCCTTGAAATAGCGTTTGGCCTTATTCGTATCGCCGTCTTTCAGGGCAATATAACCGAGGTACAAATCGATTCGCTCCCGGTCCGCAGCGGGCAAGGCATAGACATCCGTTTCGTCTATCAGCCGTTTGGTTTCGCGCAAATTCCCTTGGGCAAACAAGCGGTCTATGGCGTGCATCGACAGGACGAGCCGGTAGGGCGATTCGGGATAGCGGTTCAGATAGTTCCGGATAATGTCCAGACTGTTGGATTCGTCCCGGCGTATGGCGATTTCGGTGAGGTAATAATCAATGTCGGGCAAGAGTTGTTTGTTGGCGGGATTGGCACGCAAGCGGTCGAACAATTCGGCGGCCAAATCGTAATTTTTTTGTTCGAATATGCGAACCGCCTGCCGGTAGCGGTGCAGATTTTCCTTGTAGAAATCGTTTACTTGGGCATTGACGGCGAATACGGGTAGCAATATCAGCAGGAATAACAAAGATTTACGCAACATACAACGGGATTTTCGGCTATGTTTTCTAAACGGGTTTTTCATATAAAAATTGTTTTGACGCATTTTGACATTACAATTGCAATATCAATTTATCCAAATATTTTTCAATGGCCTTTTTGACGGCTTTATGTGAGGTTTTGAAAT